>NZ_JBAQEO010000449.1:0-4144 GCF_049286785.1 Rhodococcus sp. (in: high G+C Gram-positive bacteria)
CGCCAGCAGCGTGCCGAGGACGATCGCCGTGTCGCGAAGCGCAGCGGACCGAGTGTCCGCGGCACGCTGCTGGACGGTGGTGGCGATGTTCTCGGCCGCCTCGCTCGTCAGCTCCTGGTAGATGTCACGGCTGGCGATGAGGGAGGATCGCAACTGCAGGATGGGGAGCAACCCGCCGCGGGCGGCATCCGCGAGGCCCTGGTCGATGAAGGCGTTTCGCTGGGCGATGTTGTCACGAAGCGTTGCGAGCCGAGGGTCGTCGATCGGGTAGTACCGGCCGAGCACGTCCAGTAGACCCGACTCGGCCCCGGCGCCGGAAACCACCGCGGTGGTGGGAAGGTCGCCGGTCCGGGCTCTTTCACGTCCGTTCGGCCCGGCGTAGATGTCCTTGAGCGCGACGAGACCCATCGCCTGATCGAACAGGCGCCGCTGCGCTTCCCACGCGTTGGTCAGAAGGAAGCCCTTGTCGACGACGTCGCTGTCGTCGATCGGGCGCACGATCTCGTCGACCTCCCGGATGAAGTCCGCGGCGAACTTGCGCTGCTTCTCCGTGAGCCGATCCGACGCGACGCCCGGTGATTCCATGAGGCTCAGAAGGGCCCTGCCGTCAGAGACCGTCTGATCGATCGAAGCGGCGACCGCGGGATCGAGTTCGGGGTTCCGGGCCTGCTCAGCCACGTCCTCCATCAGGGCTTCCGCGGTTTCGCGGTCTTCCTTGGTGATCGTGCCGGAGGCGTAACCACTGGTCACGGTACCCATGGCGGCCTCGAGGGCAACGATGTCGGGGACGCCGACGATCTGATCGGCCGCCTCGGTGAAGTGGACGGCGTTGCTCAGCTCACCCTGCACCCGCAGTCCGCCGAGCACCATGGCGACGGTGACAGGAACCGCGAGAACCGCGGTGACCTTCCACCGCAGGCCCCAGCCTTCGATATCCCAGAACTTTGCCCGGGGCGGCGACTCGTCGCTCATCCCACGCTTCCTTTCCACCCGGCGGTTACGCGCCGGTCTGTGCTCGTGACTGCGTCCACGGCACGGTGAACGCACAGGCCGCGGTGACTTTCGGCAACAGAGGGAAGTGAACGGTAAGCCGAACCCGGTTCACCCACCGCTGGATGTAACGAAATCATCACATCCCCGCGTGCCAAGATTCCTACCACAGCGCACTCCCAACAGCTACTTGTCAGTAACATCCGCCTCGGGAGTCACATCAGTACTTTTTCGACGTTCGACAGCGGCTCAGGCTACACAGAATGGTGGTTCACAGTCGAGGGCGGATATCCCGATCTCCGCCCTCGACCGAAACGCGACACAACCTAGACGTCGAGGAAGCGAACGTCCTTTGCATTGCGAATGATGAAGCTGCGACGTGCATCGACGTCCTCACCCATCAGCACGCTGAACAATTCGTCGGCCGCAGCGGCGTCGTCGAGCGTGACCAGGCGCAGCACGCGAACGGACGGGTCCATCGTGGTCTCCCACAGTTCCTTCGCGTTCATCTCACCGAGGCCTTTGTAACGCTGGATGCCGTCTTCCTTGTTGATCCTCTTGCCGGCAGCGAGGCCCGCCTCGACCATCACGTCCCGTTCACGATCCGAATACGCGAACTCGGGTTCGCTGCGCTGCCACTTGAGCTTGTACAGCGGCGGCTGCGCCAGGTAGACGTGCCCGTTCTCGACCAGTGGACGCATGAAGCGGAACAGCAGCGTCAGGAGCAGCGTCGCGATGTGCTGGCCGTCCACGTCGGCGTCGGCCATCAGCACGATCTTGTGATAACGCAGCTTGGCGAGATCGAACTCGTCGTGAATACCGGTACCGAAAGCTGTGATCATCGACTGGATTTCGGTGTTCTTCAACGCACGATCGAGGCGAGCCTTCTCGACGTTGAGGATCTTGCCGCGAAGCGGCAGGATCGCCTGGTACATCGAATCCCGGCCCGACTTGGCCGAGCCGCCTGCGGAGTCGCCCTCCACGATGTAGATCTCGGATTTGCTCGGATCGTTGGACCTGCAGTCGGCGAGCTTGCCCGGCAATCCACCGAGGTCGGTGGCGCTCTTGCGCCGCACCAGCTCGCGAGCCTTACGCGCAGCGACGCGGGCCTGTGCCGAGGACACCGCCTTGGAGACGATCGTCTTCGCGTCCGCCGGGTTGGCTTCGAACCAGTGGCCCAGATGTTCGTTGCACGCCTTCTGGACGAAGGACCGAACCTCGGTGTTGCCCAGCTTGGTCTTGGTCTGACCCTCGAACTGCGGTTCACTCACCTTCACGGAGATGATCGCCGCGAGCCCTTCACGGATGTCGTCACCGGTGAGTTTGGGATCTTTGTCCTTGAGGAGTTTCTTGTCGAGCGCGTACTTGTTGACCGTCGCGGTCAGCGCGGACCGGAAACCCTCTTCGTGAGTTCCGCCCTCGTGGGTATTGATGGTGTTGGCGAACGTGTGCACCGACTCCGAGTAGCCGGAGTTCCACTGCATTGCGATCTCGAGTTCGTGGCCGGGGCCCTTCGCGGTGAATCCCACGACGGAGTTGTGGATGGCCTGCTTGGTGCGGTTGATGTGCCGCACGTAGTCCTCGAGGCCGCCCGGGTATTGGTAAACGCGGGTCTTGACCTTGTGTGGGCTGGGGGCTGCGGCCTCCGCGGTCTCTTCCTCCGCGGATTTCGGTGCCTCGGCGACCTGGCTGACGACCTCTTCGGTGACCTCGGCGTCGCTGACCCGCTCGTCGGTGAGCGTGATCGTGAGGCCCTTGTTCAGGAAAGCCATCTCCTGCAGGCGCCGCGCCACCGTCTCGAAGCTGTAGACGGTGGACTCGAAGATGTCGGGGTCCGACCAGAAGCGAACCGACGTCCCCTTCTCGTTGGTGGGCTCACCCTGGATGAGCTCACCGGGCTTGGAGTAGGTGTACGTCTGACTCCAGTGGTAGCCGTCACGCTTGATGTCGACCTCGAGTTTGGTCGACAGTGCGTTGACCACCGAGATACCGACGCCGTGCAGACCGCCGGACACGGCATACGAATCGGAGTCGAACTTGCCGCCGGCGTGCAGTTGGGTGAGGACGACCTCGAGGGTGGGCACACCGGAGGAGTGCATGCCGACGGGAATTCCGCGACCGTCGTCGACGACCTGGACTCCGCCGTCCTCGAGGAGGGTGACCTCGACCTTGCTCGCGTGTCCGGCCATGGCCTCGTCGACGGAGTTGTCGACGACTTCCCAGATCAAGTGGTGCAGACCGCGCTCACCGGTGGAACCGATGTACATGCCCGGTCGCTTACGAACTGCTTCGAGTCCTTCGAGGACGGTGATGGAAGAAGCGCCGTAGTCCTTGCTGGAGGTACTTTTGTCTGACTTCTGGGCAGCCACGGGTGGGTAGCTCTCCTTCTCCGTCCACTACCCGACGCAGGAGAGTCGGGAATCTTGCGGCTAGTTACCTGGCCATCTTACTGGTACGTCGAGCCTACAAGCGGGCTATGACACCCCTCAGTGCCCCGTAGGGGGATTTTCAGGACTCGCCGGGGGTGAAAACCTATGCGGACGGATCGAGGGATCGTCGGCCGTGGATTGCCTCGACGAAGTCTGCGGTCAGCCGAGCGACGTCGTCCGCATGTGAGATCGGTGACCAGTGACCGGCCGGGATCTCCCGGCGACGCACCTCGTCAACCCAGATCTCCGTGTCCTCGAAACCGACCGGACGGACGGCCTTGTCCCGCTGGTTCAGAATCAGCTGGACCGGAACTTTCGTGCGGCGCTCACGCGGTGCCCCCAGGCGGGCCCGGATGTTGGCCCGGTACAACTTCAGACCGTTGACCATGTCGGCGGCCAGCGTCGGGGAAGGGTCCACCAGCGCAGGATCGAGACGATCGAAGAACTTCAGGAATGCGGGCCAGTGCCGGGAGAACCACAGACGCAGAGGCAATGTCGCCACACCGGGAACCTGGAAGATCACCGTGTAGCCCGACGCCACCGCCTGGGTGAGCGGACCGCCGAAACTACGGTCGGCGACGCGCCGTCGCACCCATTTTCCCAGGTGATCGAGATTGGGACCGGACACAGAGGTGAAGGAGGCGATGCGCGCATCGGCGCCCGGTTCACAGACGGCCTCCCACGCCGCGACCGAACCCCAGTCGTGGGCCAGTACGTGGACGGGC
>NZ_JBAQEO010000450.1:0-1867 GCF_049286785.1 Rhodococcus sp. (in: high G+C Gram-positive bacteria)
ACTGCGGGTCGCGATCTCGTGCGGCCTCGGGATTGAACCGGTCGACCGTGCGGAGCAGCCCCACCTCGTCGACCCCGATCTTGCTCGCCAGCTCCGCGAGGGTGTCGGCGTGGTGGAGGTAGTCGGGCACCTCTCCGCCCGGTGTGATGCCGAAGATCCCGAACTTCGTCCAGTAGTTGTGGTCGAAGATCAGCCACGCCGTGGCATTGGGCATGGTGCCCGTCTCCGGGTCGACCTCGCGCATGATCTGTCCGAACTGGTCGTAGGCCAGGGCCTCGTTCGCGAAGCGCTCACCCTTGCTGTTCACCATGATGCTGTGCGGCAGCGCTCGCTCGCCCAGGAACACGCGACTGAGCGGGCGGCCCTCGAGCTCCTCACCGGGCAACTGCACCCCGGGCATCCACCAGGCGTCCTCCATGCCGGTCAGATCAGCGCCCACCTCTTGGGCCAATTGCACCGCGATGCCGTCATGGCCCTTGGGGGAGACCTGCACGCCGAACGGCGCGTCGAGATAGGTCGTGGTGATTTCGGTCGAGCTCTCGAACCCGCCGCTGGCCAGCAGGACACCCTTGGTGGCACGCACCGTGTACTCGACGCCATCAGCCCGTACGACGATCCCCCGCACCCCCGACTCATCCGTGACAAGCCGGGTCGCGGGCGTCTCGACGCGTACGTCGACGCCGTTGCGCAGGCACGCCTCGAGCAGGGCTCCGATCAATGCCGGTCCGGCGAGCCAGACGTCATCGATGCCGATGCCACCCAGCAACCAGAACGGGAGCGGGTTCTTGGCCATGCCCGTCGTCAGGGCCGGTCGCACGAACTTCGCGTCCTCCCCCAGTCCGGCGGGGGAGTACGGGCCGGGGAAGAGTGCCCGACCGACGGACGCGCCGTCGATGTCGGATCGGTAGTCTGGCCAGATCGTCGGGATCCACCCGAAGGAGGTGTGCTCTTCGATGAACCGGGCGACGTGGGGTCCGGTTTCCAGAAACTTCTCGACCAGGTCGTGGTCGAGGATCTGGTCGCGACCTTGGCCGTAGATGTATCGCCGAGCCTGGTCCAGGTCGTCGTTCACCTTCAGGTCCTTGGTCGAGAAGCCGTGGTTGGGGATCCAGGCGGCACCCGCCGAGATCCCGGTGGCGCCCCCGACGATCTCCCGGGATTCGACCACGAGAACTCGTGCGCCCTCCTTGGCGGCGGTGAGTGCCGCCATCAGGCCTGCACCGCCGGACCCGACGATCGCCACGTCCACCTCGTCGGGGATGCCCTTCTGGGACACGTTCCCGATGGAGCCACTGTGCTGAGTCGAACTGCTAACCATGATCCTCCGTACGATCAGTTTCGGTCATGTCCCTCCCCGATCAGAAGGGTGCGACACCTGACATGTAGTTGAACACTCAACCATAGATGCCTATTCCCGTCTGGCATCGTCCTGCGAAGGCCGCTCGGACTCTTCTTGGAACGGTGCCTTACCAGCCCCGTGCAGCCCAGCGCTGACGTACTCATCTGCCGCGCATCAAGCGCCCCCGTTGCGTCGACAAGTGGGCGGGGCGAGGATGCTGGAGCCGATCCTGCCGAGGGATCAATACCCTGAATTGATCACGATCCGTCGTCGGGCATGGTGACCGAATAGGGCATGCTGACCTGCCCGGGCCGGGTTGTCTTCACGCAATACGCCACTGGCGCTGATCGGGGTGCGTGCCGTCGTGGCTGCAGTCGCAACCTGGTGGAACTTTCACCGACAACTGTCACCGGGCACGGTCGGTTCCGTCACGGTGGGGCTCGTCATCTTCGTCGATAGGCAGCTCTTCGTCTGCCACCCTGATGGCGGAGCCGCGCCGGTACCGGCGAGTCCTGCGGTACGACAGCA
>NZ_JBAQEO010000451.1:0-7088 GCF_049286785.1 Rhodococcus sp. (in: high G+C Gram-positive bacteria)
CACAGTTCGCGGACCTGCGAGCCGAGCTGCTGACGCGGTGGCCGGGCGCTGAACGGGAATCGAAGCGCGGCAGCAGCGCCGCCGAGCGTGTCGACGACCGAGCAGCCGAGCTGCTCGATGCTCTTAGTCTGGAAGTCGATAGCAGCGATCTGCCGCCGGGTGAACCTCTCCCCCAGCTGGCGGCCGTCGACGCCATCGCCGAATGGCTCGTCACCGGTCGAGTTCCCGACCGGTTGGGGTACAACACTTTTTTCCCTGAGCTCGGCACCACCGACACCACATGGGCGTGCCTGTTGGGCAACGCCTATCGGATGGCCCGCGAGAACGAACGAAAGATGGTTGCAGAGCAATGACAGATACCAGTGTTCAAGACCGCCGCACTGCAATCGATGTCGCCGCGCGCGTACTGACTGAGATCGGTGCCCCGTGGGTCATCAATATGGTGACGTCGATGGTGATCGGTGTCGCCGTGGACGCCCCCGGATGGGGCGCGTTCGTTGCTGTGTGTACGGGAGTTGTTCCGATGGCCGTCATCCTGTTCGGAATGCGGAGGTCGAGGATCGGCGACCACCATGTCACCCAGATCAGCGAGCGGCATCTGTTGATCGTCGTGCTTCTGGTTGTCGCGTTGGGCGGGTTGGTCGTTCAGATCCTCGCGCACGCGCCGATCGAGATGATTGCGTTCATGTCGGCTGGTCTGGTGGCGCTGATGGTGGCCGCGGTGATCACGAGCATCTTCCACTGGAAAGTGAGTGTCCATACCGGCGTTTCAGCGGGTGTGACCGTTGTGTTGGCTCTGGCAGTGTCACCGTGGTGGCTGCTGGCACTGGTTTTCACACCACTGGTCGGTTGGTCCCGCGTTCATCTCGGCGACCACACGAAAGGTCAGGTCGTTGTCGGTGCGATCGCGGGGGCCGTCGCTGCTGGTTTGACCTACGCCTTGATTGCTTAGGGCGCGTCGTCGCCGCTGGTCAGCTTCCGGAACGGATCGTAGGTCCGAGCCGCGACCTGCTGATCCTGCGAATCTCGTAGGTTCTGGATCCATGCGATCTGTTGTTTGATCTCTTGATAGGTCTCTTCATCCCCGAAGTAGTCCATCGGCACACGGAACACCCGACAAATGTCTCGAACCGTCTCGACACCGGGCGACGTTCGTTTCCCGCTGAGCAGCTGAGACATGTATCCGGTGGTCATCTTGCTCCCGCTGAACCGGAGCATGTCGACAACCTCGGTCTGGGTGTACGGACCGCGATCCTTCGGGTGGACGGTGTCAAAGAGATGACGAAGCCTTTCAGCGAAGCTGCTGCTCATCAATCCGCCCAACCCTTCAGTCTCGTGGCCCCATTGCTGCGTGGGCAGAGGCAACCCAGTTTGACCGTCTCCCATTCTCGCAACTACATGCATCATACACAACTTGCAATTGTAAGTTGCTAGTTTTAGGCTGACCCCGTTCCAAACCGGAACGTCACGATCGGGGGGACAGTGATGCGACTACGCGCCCGCACGGCCCCAATCGTGGCAGGTCACGACCCATTTGCCCACCGTTCATCCGGCCTTCACAGCTTCGTCCTGCATCGCCTACCTCAATTTCGCCGTCGCGTCGCCGAGCTGCCCTCACCACGTCAACAGGTGGTAACGGCATGACTGCTTCCGTCGACTCGCGACCCGCCCTGGCCGCAGACGATCTCGCTACGCCCCTGCCTCAGTCGGAACCATTCCGCGCCCACGCAGTGGGTCCGGGCGCAATGCGCGCAGACTCATTTTCTTGCTGTGCAAATACGGGGGAAATGATGGAGGGAGTTACACAATCCCTCTCGGTGCCAACCGTTTTGGCGCTACGACGCGGGGTGCAGTCCCGCCCGGGTGCGCTCGTACACATTCTCCACATCGAATCCGGTCCAGTTGGTGCATCTCCCCTACTTGCCGAGCACCTCGCATCCCCCAGGCGGGCCGCCCTGCGGTTCGGTCGCCGATCGCTGAGCAGCTTGGGTGGCGCTTCGGGCATTAGCGTTACAAAATTTGCTGGCACCCATCAGTTGAGTAAAGCGACAGTAAAAAGCTGTGTTCTCATTCGGCGACCCCCTCCCCTAATCTCAGCCCAGGGATGGAGATCAGGCGCTCTACCTGAGGTTTCTCGGGTAGATGCCAGGGGAGGATTGCGATGAGGGATTACAGGAAGCGCGCGACTCAGCTGGCGGCCGAGCCGTTCGGTAAGCCCGAATCGACTATGCCATTCGTCACACTGCAGTGGGCGGAAACCCCAGGCGCCCACCGAGTCCCACATTCGCGCCACAGCGAAAGCGGACGTCGCGCCGATCCGTCACCCGTGCGCGGCGACAAACGGCGCTACATGAGCACCCGCGGGTCAGTAACCGGAGTCGAGCGGGCGCCTTCTCGCCCGCTCGAAGCACTCCATGAACTCGTCAACCGAAATGCCGTAGACCTTCGCGATCGCTGCCGCCTGCTCGGGCTTCGGAACTCGGACGCCGCTCTCGATGTGACCGACCGTCGTGGTTTCTATGCCGACGATCCGGCCGAGAGTGGGCTGAAGCAACCCGAACAACGCCCGCCAGTCGGTTGGGGAGCGCTCCGCGCGAGGAACATCGATCAGCTCGTCCATTGGCACCGATATGCCAAGCACTTCGGCGATCTTGCGAAGTTTGTCCACCTGGGGAACGGATTCTCCGCTCTCCCAGTTGCGGATCGTCGTCATGCCAACACCAGATACGCGAGCAAGGTCGCGCACCTCGACCGCTCGACCGTTATTGGCACTGAGTCGCGCGGCCCGGAGGTTCTCCGGGCGGAATCCACGAACAATGTGCCTACCCACCCGGCTCCTCCGCGTACTCGCTATTTCATCCCTGGACATGATGCCTTCCCTCCCGTAACGTGCTGCCCATACGAGCATTTATTCCGATCTACTATACCGATCTGAAACTTTGAGGACCGGGCGTGCATCCAACCACTGAGTTGGTCCCGTCAACGAGACGAATGAGCGAGAGAACCACGCAGGCAATAGAGATGGAGAGACAGAAGACATGAACAGAGGTGACGTAAGAGCGAGTGTCCCCCTCAACCGGGGGTTAAGGGGGACCACAGGTCGGGTGCCAGCCCGGCCAGCGTCGCAGGGGTGCCAGCCCACCGCGATCTTCTCATCACAGTTGAACACCCACCTAGACAAGGGATGCTCATGAGCACTGTATCTACCCGACGCCAATCAGCGCTCACCCATCAGTCGAGGCGTCGCGGCGCGACGAGCCAGAACCAGACCCCTTGCGTCTACGACCCGAGTCTTTGGGACCTGGATACGGCCAGTTTCGCCGACGCCACCCATGCACGGATCCTGTGCAACGGGGCCCGGGAGATTCGGCCGTGCCCCCAACTGGCGACGTGTGGCGACCAGGTGGCCGAACAGGTCGCGGCGGGCATCAGTCCGCGGTGCCAGGTCGTTGCGGGTCGTGCCTTCTCGCATCGGGGTGTCGAACTGATTGGTGAACGTTCGTTGCTGTCCTACATCAATCGAGTCGAGGGTCAGCGGAAGCAGGGCATCGATCCTGATGCTGATCCGCTCGAAATTGTGGAGGTGGCGGACGACGACTCCCCCGCCGAGGCTGCGTCAAACCGGTCGACGGCTCGTGAAACGCTGCGCGCGCTGTCCATGGAGGTTGCAAGCTCCTCGGGCGTGCAGTTTGCGCTGAACTTAGGGGCCTGAGCGTGTCGTTTGACAACACCTTCCTCATGCAACTCCGGGATCCGGATAGTTCGATCTGCGATCTGCTCCTGAATGTCGGGACGGGGCATGTACTTGCGCCGACCTTTGAGGGTCTACCGGCCCATCGATGGGGGTGCCTCGCGGACATGGCGATCAGCCCGGATTGGGGCCTGACCTCCATCGTTCCGATGATTGAGGATGTCTGCGCCCGGGTCGCGCAACTCTGCCAACTGACCGCCGAGCCTGTTCACTCGCTCAACTACTTGAGGGACCTGCGGGTCGCCGAGCGTGACGATACGAAATTGCGGGTGGCTCACTGCGGTCGGGACACACCGGGTGCGTTCGCGGCATTGACTGCGGTCGTTGACCTGATCGTCGACGGAATTGATCAGTGTCATGGCCTGGAACCGTCCGGGGTCGAAGCATTGTTGGGTGCCGCCGAAGCCGCGTGGGAGGTCCGGGGACAGGAAGCTCGGGCGGTTCTGTTGCGCGCCGCCGAGAACTGGGAGGCGATTTGCGCCGTTCCGGCGGGTCTGCGGTATGCGTCGTGATCGCGTCCGCGGTGAAGTCCTCGGTTGGTGACGCCGGCCGTCTCGGTGCTGTTTCGGTGACCACTCCCCCGGCGGCTGAGGCGTCCGGCGGGTTCGACGTCCTCCCGACGTTCGGTCATAGCGTCGGCCTCACGCCCCACGGCGGGGCCTCCAGTGCGCTCGTCATGTCGGTCGCACTCGGCGCGGCCGGCGGGGACGACATGTTCATGTCGGTCCGGGGCTGCGGCGTCGGAGGTGCCCGATGACGGCCCATCGAATGGCCTCGACACCTATTTTGAGCTGCCGAAATACACCCCGCGTCGCTGCGCTGACCCGGGCTCCGCCTGTGATGGGATTACAGGTGGATATAGCCACCTACATAAGGAGAACAGAAAGTTACTGACCGGTAACAAAAACTAAATTCCATAGAGCCGTACTAACCCGGAACGAGAGAAAACCCCCTTGCGGGGGCTTGTCGCTCTAAGACCTTTTGACGGGGGTCGATGTCGAGTTATTGGTGTGTTCTGCCGATCTCATTCTGGGTGAAGTCGAAGTTGACGCTTCGTCTTCAGGTGCTGCTCTTCTAACGGACTTACCAGTGACGAGCTGGTAGGCCCTATTTCCCCGAAGGGACTTACCGTGCCTGGTACGTCTCAGGGTACCTCATACCCTGAATTAGCAAGAACATATCCCTCTTGTGTTCCCGGCGAGTCGGGCGTTTCCGGCTCGTCGGCTACTGATATTCAGCCGTCGACGGTTGTTTCCGACGAGGAATTCGCCGCCGCGGCCACCCGCGCACGCGCCAGTGTTGAGCGGCTCGAGAAGATCAACACCGACAGCGAGCAGCGCGGCCGCACCTGGTCGCTCCCTGTCGCCCCTGAGGCCCAGTCCAGCACTCCCCTGTGGTCCGGGCGGATGCAGTGGCAACGCCAGGTCCGCGAGTGCCTCAACACCAACTGCGGCACCGAACTCTGCAAGCAACATCAAATCGACCCCGAGCGTGTGTTCGCGGTTGCCGTGAGTATGGCCGGGGTCGCCGACCATCGCACCGGACGCCGTGTGACCGCCTCCAGGACCGTTCTCGCGGAGCGCGCCGGAGTTTCCCTTACCGTCCTCAAGCGCGCCCGACGCGTCCTGTCCTCCCTCGGAATGGCCAAAGAGATGGTCCGGGGACGCTTCCTCCGCACGATCGAGCAATGGGCAGCTGAAGCCCATCACGGCCGCCCGCAGATCAAAGCCACCAGCGTGTGGGCTCTCCTCTCCCCCAGCACCGTCGTCCGCCGCTTCGGCGCTGCCATCAGGAAGGTCGCTACGGCCGCAGTGAAGGCCACGCAGACAGATTCCACCAGCACCGAAATCTATGAAGAGACCAGTTATCCACAGATCATCAGCGATGGCCCCCAATCTCTTGCTCTTGCTTTTAGCTCTTGTTCTTCCGTTAGGAAGAACAAGACAAACGCGCGCGCGAGCGCACACGAGGCTCGACGAAACTCCAAGACCAACCGCAAACCCCGATCCATCAGCCTTCAGCGGGCCGCCGCGGACCTCGTGGACCACGCCCCTGCCCTGAGGCCGGAGGGGCACATCGGATCCGTCTGCGACGCGCTGAGCACGTATTCGATCGACACCACCCGCTGGACCGGCCGCGACATCGCTCGAACCCTCGGCGACGACACCAAGGCACGTGGCTGGGTCTGGCCCACAGTCGGCTCTCTCGACAACCCCGTGAAGTTCCTCCGGTGGCGCCTGGCGCGGATCGACTGGTCCGGCCCCTCCCCCTCCGAACGCGCTATCGCTGCGAAGATTCGCCGCGACGAGGAGCGTCATGTCGCAGCTCAAGTCGCCGCTGAACGCGACAAGAATATCGCCTCGTCCTCGACGCGAACCTTAGCGATGACCGTCATCAATGCAACGCTCGCCGCGAAAGCGTCCAAGCGAAAGAAGCTTGCTTCGATCAGCCTCTGAGCTGCTGACCGAACACCTGCTTTCCGGGTTTGCCATCCCAGCCGGCATCGACGAATCCACAGACCGGCAGCGGCTCGTGCACATCTGGACGAGGATTCGCTGCCAGGCGGCCGCATATGGCGCACGTAGATCGCACGCAGGGCGCGTATTGAAGATGTTGTGGCTGTGCCGTATCGGCTGGTTCAGCCGCTTCCCCTGGATGATGTTGCCGCCCAGGCGACCAGCTGAAGGCGTGACTCAACTCCAGTGGATTTTCCAGCTCGTCGACCGTTCTGCGTTCCAGGCCGACCGTGCAGCCGTCCCGGACCGACTCGCGACCCGATAAGGCTCTGCTCCAGCGAGAAAAGGTCGCCCGTGCCGGGCTTCGGCCTCGAGCCTGACCACGCCCATCGTTAACCCGGTTAACGGCATCCATGTGGTCGCGACTCGACCGGATTCGTCCCGAAACGATTAACCGGGTTAACGCTGCTCTAGTCGCGCTGGAGCAGAATCGCCCAGGTTTGAGCGCGCGGGCGGACGATGTTGCCGTCGTTGTGGGCCGCAGTTGCGGCTGAGCGACAGGCGCACATAAGGGTTCCGATTGCATCGGGTTACATGATCACTCGTCGTCAGTTGTCGGGACTCGTCAATGCGTTAACCGGGTTAACGGTGCAAGGCAGGCGAGCCTTCTGGAGATCGGGAGCATGGCCAGCTCTCTGGACCGACGCCTCGGCGGGCAGTCCGCCGAAGTTCCGTGCGTTAACCCGGTTAACGGCAATGCCGCGCAGTTAGGGCGGCGGGTCTGTTGTCAAGTGTGCTGGTATGAGGATGCTGATGCTGATCTCGGCGTGGTAGTTGGTGCGGTCGATGTCGCCCTTGGCTCGGTGTTTGGAGATTGCGCG
>NZ_JBAQEO010000452.1:0-30205 GCF_049286785.1 Rhodococcus sp. (in: high G+C Gram-positive bacteria)
CACCCATGGGGAAGAGCAGTGCGTGCGCTCGGATGATCGCGTACACGCCGACCTTGGTCAGCAAGCCTGCGAACACCGCGGTGACGGGGGCGGGCGCCGTGGGGTAGGAGTCGGGTAGCCAGGTGGAAAGGGGGAAGACTGCGGCTTTGATGCCGAACGCCACGAGCAGGACACCGAAGATCGCGGTGCGTGTACCGGACGGGATGCCGTCCATCCGGACCGCCATGTCGGCAAGGTTCAAGGTGCCGGTGGCCGCGTAGGCGAACGCGATGCCTGCCAGGAAGATCAGCGAAGACACCATGGAGACCATCACGTACGAGACGCCGGCCCGGACGCGGTCGGCGCTCGCCCCCAGGGTGAGCAGAACGAAGCTGGAGGCCAGCAGCACTTCGAAACCCACGTACAGGTTGAACAGATCGCCGGCGAGGAATGCGTTGGAAACGCCTGCCGTCAGTGCGAGATAGGTGGGCAGGAAGATCGAGACGGGCTGGTCTTCACTCCCGTCCCGGATACCCTGGCCGACCGCGTAGGCCATGACGGCGAGAAGGACGATGGACGAGACCACCAGCATCATCGCCGACAGACGATCGACCACCAGCGTGATTCCGATGGGGGAATCCCAGCCGCCCACCTGGATCGCCGTGGTGCCGTCACGGTCGGCGAGATAGAGCAGGAGTCCGGAGACGGCGAGGACGGTGACCAGGGCGATGAGGGAGATGGCGCGCTGGGCCCGTGGCCGGCGGCCGAGCACGAGCGTGGCGGCAGCCGCGAGCATCGGAACGAGAACCGGGAGCGGCGCGAGGGCGGTGACGATGTGGGGAGAAATGGTCACGACCTCTCCCCGATCCCGGTCTTCCCGGAGTGGGTGGGGGACTCGTCGTCGAAGTCGCCGTCGTGGAGGTCCTCGTACGATTCGAGGTCTTCGAGGTTCTTCAGCTCTTCGAGAGGGATCGGATTTCCGTCCTTGTCGAAAGCGTCGCCGACGAAGCTGGGCGCGCCGGTGAGTGGGTCGTCCGACCGGTCGCGGTCGGGTGCCTCGGCCGGCGACCGCCGCCGCATGACCTTGGTGTCCTCGGGGTCGTTCTCGAGAAGGTCATCCGTGGTGATCTTGAACGACCGATAGGCAAGGGCGAGGATGAAGCCGGCGATACCCATCGTGATGACGATCGCCGTCAGGATCATCGCCTGCGCCAACGGGTCGGCCATGGTTTCGTGGATCGAGTCGCGCCCGACGATGGGCGGGTTTCCGGACGCACCACCGGACGTGAGGATGAGCAGGTTGATGCCGTTGCCGAACAGAAGCAGGCCCAACAGCATCCGGGTGATGCTGCGCTCGATGAGAAGGTAGACGCCGGTCGAGACGAGGACGCCGACGATGATGAGGAAGCCGAGGTTGGAGCTCACCGTTGATTCACCTCGATCTGTGCGTCGAGACGAGCGCCGAGACTGCGGAGCACGTCGAGTACGAGACCGACCACGATGAGGTAGACACCCAGGTCGAAGAACAGGGCGGTGACCATCTTGACGTCACCTATCAACGGCAGCGACACCTCGAATACGGCGGACGACAGGGCCGGGGCGCCGAGGAACAGCGACGTCAGGGCGGTACCGGCTGACAGTGTCAGGCCCAGGCCCAGGATCTTTCCCGCATCGATCGGTACGGTCTCGCCGAGCTCGTACCGTCCGCCCGCGAGATAACGCAGAACCAGTGCGAGCCCTGCGGTGAGGCCGCCGGCGAAACCGCCGCCGGGCGCGTTGTGGCCGGAGAAGAAGAAATAGACCGACAACACCATGATCGACGGGAAGATCAGCCGGGTGGTGACTTCGAGGACCAGCGAGCGGTGTTTCGGATCGATGAGGTGGCCGCCGAGCAGCAACGTGGTCTCGGAATGCGCCGCCGCGGATTCCGACGTGACCGCGGGGGCGTCCGATACCCGCGGTGCGCTGCCGAATCGGCGGGTGCGGAAGACCAGGCTCGCGACACCTGTCGCGGCGACGAGCAGCACCGAGATCTCGCCGAGGGTGTCCCACGCGCGGATGTCCACCAGGAGGACGTTGACCACGTTCTTGCCGTTACCGAGGTAGTACGCGGCGTCCGGGAGCAGTCGGTGGATCGGCGCCGAGTTACGGGCGTTGATCGCGTAGGCGGCGATCGTGGTGATCGTGACCCCGGCACCGATCGCGAGCAGGGCCCGCGGGAGCTTGAAGCCGATGGCCTTGCGTTCGTCCACCTCCGCCGGCAGCTTGCGGAACACCAGCACGAAGATGACCAGCGTCAGCGTCTCCACCAGGAACTGGGTGAGCGCAAGGTCGGGGGCACCGTGCAGAGCGAAGAGCACACCGCAGCCGTAACCGGTGAGCCCCACCAGGATCACGCTGGCCAGGCGGTTGCGCATCATCGTCGCGGCCAGCGCGGCCGCCACCATCATCAGTCCGATCAGGAACTGGATCGGCGAATCCCACAACCGCACGTCGGCACTTGTGTCGGTGCCGGTCACCAGGAGCAGCAGCGGAACCACGACGAGAGTTCCCAGGATCGTTGCCTGGGTGAGGGGGAGCGAACCACGCTGGGTTGCGCCGGTCAGCCGCATCGACAGGGCGTCCATGCTGCGCAGGGTGGCGTCGTAGATCCGATCGGCGTTGCCGAGTGGTGGGTGCTCGAAGCGCAGGCGATTCACCCAGCGCTGTGCGACGAACAGTGCGGTTCCGGCCACGAACACCAGCAGCGTGAGGAGTAGCGCGGTGTTGACGCCGTGCCAGAGCGAGAGATGGTAGTCGGTGGGGCCGTCCGCGGGCAGTGTCGTCGAATACGGTGTCAGGAGCTTCTCGAGTTGCTGCGACGCGATTCCGGCCGCCGCACCGAGCACTGCCAGAGTGGCCGGGGCTGCGAGGAACAGCGGTCCGGGAGCGTGCATGTTCTGGACCGCCGGACTGGGGCGCTGAAGACGCTTGCGCCCGAACGCTCCCCACATGAACCGCACGCTGTACGCGAGGGTCAGGATCGACCCGAACACGATGACGGCGACGGCGACGATCCGCGCGGCGGGCGAGAGCGCGGTGGTGTGCAGGACGGATTCGAAAGCAGCTTCCTTGCCGACGAAACCGAGGAACGGCGGCAGCCCCGCCATACTCGCGGCGGCCAGTGCGGCGATGACCGCCAGGGCAGGCGCCCTCTTCCCGAGATGCGCGAGTTTGCGTATGTCGCGGGTTCCGGTGGTGTGGTCGATGATGCCGACCACCATGAACAGGGTCGCCTTGAACATCGCGTGGGCGACCACCAACGTCATGCCCGCCAAGGCGGCGTCGCGACTTCCGAGACCGACCAGGACCATCATGAAACCGAGTTGGCTGACGGTGCCGAAGGCGAGGACGAGCTTGAGGTCGAATGCCCGCATCGCCCGCCAGCCGGCGAGAACCATGGTCAGCAGACCGAGGGTGACGATGGTGACTCGCCACGGCGCGGCGTCCGCGAACCCTGGCGCCAACCGCGCGACGAGGTAGATGCCGGCCTTCACCATCGCCGCGGCATGCAGGTACCCGCTGACCGGAGTCGGGGCGGCCATGGCGCCGGGCAGCCAGAAGTGGAGGGGCATGAGCGCCGACTTCGACAGCGCACCGACGAGCACCAGTACGACCGCGACTCCGGCCAGCCAGCCGCGGGGTGCCACCTCGATCAGTTCGGACAGGTTGTAGGTGCCGCTGACCTGGCCGAGGATGATGATGCCGACCAGCATCGCCAGACCGCCTGCGGTGGTGACGAGGAGCGCCTGTGTTGCGGCGCGGCGACTCGACGCGCGTTCGGCGTAATGCCCGACGAGCAGGAACGACAGGACCGTCGTCAGTTCCCAGAACGTGTAGAGAAGAAGCATGTTGTCGCTGGCGACGAGGCCGAACATGGCCCCGGCGAAGGCCACCATCTCGGCAGCGAAGATGCCCAGCCGCGGTTCGTCGTCCTCGAAGTATCGGGCGCAGTACACCAGGATGAGGAATCCGATGCCGAGTACCAGAACCGACATGATCGCCGCGAGGGGATCGAACCAGAAGTCGAGGTTCATCGACAGGCCGGGAGCCCACTCGATGGAGACTGCCTGTTCCGTTCCCCAGTTCGCGATCACCCAGCCGAGTGATGCCAGCGGCACGAGAGAAAGTGGATAGAAAGCGTTGCGGCCGAACGCGCGCACCACAAGCGGAGCCAGAACGGCGGCAACAGCATGGGCGAGCAGAACAGCGAGCAAAGGGCACTCCGTCGGGGGTCGGTGGGCGGCGGGGTGTCGGTTCGGCCTTGAACCGAGGCAGGCAGACCGTTCGCATGGCTAGCGAGCTGGACTACGCCGTTCATCCTACTGGGTCCTTTTTCCCGACCGACGATCACGGCAAATCGGACAATTCGGTACGGTGTGCTGAAGCCTGTCGGTGGGGTGTTCTATGTTGCGACTGTGCCCGCCGTGATCAGAACCGCCGCGCTTGCCCACATCCGCAACCGGCGGCTACTCCAGACGAGATCGGTGGGCAAGACCGCCTTCTATATGGCGGGGGGCAAGATCGACCGGGGAGAAAACGCGGAACAGGCGCTTCACCGCGAGATCCGGGAGGAACTCGACGCGGGCATCGTGGACGGAACGCTCGAGCGCCTGGGCGTCTTCGAGGCACCGGCCTACGGTCATCCCGAGGGCACCGGCCTGCACATGACGTGTTTTCTCGCCGAGCTCGGATCGGAACCGCGGCCCACCAGCGAGATCGCGGAACTGCGCTACTTCACCGTCGACGAGTACGCCGCCATGCCCGATGTCGCGCCCGGGTCGATGCTCGTCTTCCGCCGGCTCCACGCGCTCGGTCTCGTCGACTAGGTGCGTGGTTCGGTGTGCTCCGGAGTCCCGCGCCGCGCGCGGATGGAGGAGGCGCAGTACGCGACCACGATCAGCATCGCGAAGCCGGCGAGATGATCGGCTGCAGCGGTGGACGCAGGCGACGGCACGATCGAGACCTCGAATCCGGGAGAGGCGTACACCACCAGGCTGCGCGGAACGGTGGTGGCCGCGACGAACACCAAGGAGGCGAACGGCAGGGCCGAGCCGAGGGCCGCGACCGGAGCCGATCCCGGTAGCGCCGAGGCCAGTGCGAAACCTGCGCCGGCGCCGAGGACGACGAGTCGGCCGAGGAGTCCGACGCCGTCGTTGCCGAGCATGGGCCAGACCGTGGACACGGCGGGAACCAGGGCCGCGACGCACAGACCCCGTTCGGGGAGTCGGTGCTCCGACGGCACACGGACCGACACCACGATCCCGGCGGCGAGTGAGAGCACTCCGACTCCGAGAACCAGCGGTGCGGGTGTCGTCACGATCGGGTTTCGCAGATGATCGAGCACGGGAACGGCAGCGGCGGTGACACCGGTGGCGGCGAGAAGGAAACGCCCGTCCGTTCCGGGGAAGCGGCGAGCGACCACCTCGGTGCAGGCCAGCACGAGTACGAGTGCGAAGAACACGATCAGCCAGATCGTCAGCGGCTCGCCGAACTCCTGATCCTCGATCCACGCACCGAGTAGCCGGTTGAGCAGTGCGAGGGCGAGGGCACCTGCCATCGCGGCGAGCAAGATTCTGCGGTCGGGTCGTTGTACCCGGAACTGCGGCTGCGCCAGCGCGGCCGACACGACTGCGAGCGCAACGACGGCGATCAGGAGCCACACCGGCGGCTCACCGATTGCGGACGTGCTCATTGCGGTCGGTTCCAGATATGCCGCTTCTCCGCGGGGCAGTCGTTGCACGCTCGCGAGAAGAAACGCGCTCGCGACACCGAGGGTGAGAGAGAGCTGCGACGGCCGCCGACCCCACACGGCGGCGACCGAGGCGCCCAGCAGGACTCCGGCGGCCGCGGTCTTCGCGAAGTGCAGTGCGATCAGAATGTCGATGCCGCCCACATGGGGTACGGCCCACCGGGCGCCGATCAGTGCCAGGGCGCACACCGCGCAGACGACCCACGCGGTTCGCCGCGAGCCCGACCGTTGCAGACCGGCCACGGCGATCACGGCGAGGACGAGCGCCACCGCCACCCCCGTCGGCTGGCTGCTGATCCACCTGTCGATCTCGCGGTCCGAGGCATTGATGGTCCACGCGCGACTACGAGGATTGGTGAGGACGAATCCGGCCAGCGCGCCGGACGCGAGTGCTGCTGCCGCCGGCAGAGGTTCGCGCAAGTCCATCCGCTCACGGTACTCGAGCGGGTAGGAATGGCATGAACAGTCGTGCTCGAACACCCGAGACCGCCCGAACATCCGAGGCGAGGAGCCATAGATGGCATCGATCAGCGACAAGGCCACAACCCTGCTGGAGCTGCACCAGCCCGGCAACCCCGTCATTCTGCCCACCGTGTGGGACGCGTGGTCGGCGAATCTGGCCGTCACGGCGGGGTTCGCCGCGCTGACGGTGGGAAGCCACCCGGTATCCGACTCGATCGGCAAGCCGGACAACGAGGGCATCACCTTCGACGAGTTGCTCCATCGCATCACCCAGATCACCTCGGCGGTGGACTTGCCGATCTCGGTGGACATCGAGTCGGGGTACGGCCTGGAGCCGGCTCGCCTCGTCGAGGGACTGATCGACGCGGGCGCGGTGGGACTGAACATCGAGGACACGGTGCACAGCGAGGGTGGCCGGCTGCGCGAACCGCAGGAGCATGCCGATTTCGTGGGCGGACTACGGCAGGCCGCCGATGCAGCGGGCGTTCATGTGGTGGTCAACGCGCGGACCGACCTGTTCGTGAAGAAGATCGGCGACGAGTCCGATCGCGTGGATCGGGCGATCGCGCGGCTGATTCTTGCGGCGGAAGCAGGAGCGGATGTCCTTTACCCGGTGGGCCGTCACGACGACGCCACACAGAAGCGGCTCACCTCCGAACTGCCGTTGCCCGTGAACGCCATCGGTCTGCCCGACAAGGATGATCCCGCGAGCTTCGGACCACTCGGCGTCGCTCGCGTGAGCTTCGGGCCGTTCTTCCAGGCCGCCTTGGGCGCGCACGCTGCCACCCTGCTCGATCGGTGGACCTGATTCTTCAGCGCGCCTGCGCGTAGGCCTTCAGGTGCGCCACTTGCTCGGGATCGAGCGAGGGGCGCACCTTGTCGCGTGCCGTCGCGACGTCCACCGCCGAAACATCCGCGGCGTCGATGTTCCGGCGCATCGCCGACAGGGCGGCTTCGCGCAACAGCGCCGAGCAGTCGGCCGCCGAATAGCCCTCCAGATCCTCGGCGAGGGCACCGAGATCGACGTCGTCGGCGAGCGGCACCGACTTGCCGCTGGTCCGCAGGATCGCCTTGCGTGCCTCGGAGTCCGGCGGCGGCACGAACACCAGCCGTTCGAGCCGACCCGGACGCAGCAGTGCAGGATCGATGAGGTCGGGCCGGTTGGTGGCTCCGAGGACCACGACGTCACGTAGCGGTTCGACGCCGTCGAGTTCCGTCAGCAGTGCCGCGACCACTCGATCGCCCACCCCCGAGTCGCCGCTCTGACCGCGACGCGGGGCGAGCGCGTCCACCTCGTCGAGGAAGATCAACGACGGGGCGGAGTCGCGGGCGCGCTGGAACAACTCGCGAACCGCCTTCTCGGAGGCGCCGACCCATTTATCCATCAGTTCGGCGCCCTTGACGGCGTGCACACTCAGTTGCCCGGAACTCGCCAGCGCCCGAACCAGATACGTCTTGCCGCACCCGGGCGGACCGAACAGCAGCACTCCGCGGGGCGGATCCACACCGAGGCGCGCGAACGAATCCGGGTGCTGCAACGGCCACAGCACGGCTTCCGTCAGTGCCTGCTTGGTCTCCACCATGTCCCCGACGTCGTCGAGCGTGAGACTGCCGATGGCGAGTTCCTCCGATCCCGACCGCGACAGTGGGCGGATCACGTCGAGGGCGCCCAGCAGGTCGTCCTGGGTGAGCACCGGTTCGCCGGGCGACTTGCTGGCCCGGGAGGCGGCGCGGAGTGCGGCCTCCCGGCACAGGGCGGCGAGGTCGGCCACCACGAATCCGGGTGCGCGCGCGGCGATGTCGTCCAGGGCGAGGCCGTCGTCGGTGGGAACTTTGCGTAGCAACAGTTCGAGGAGCGCTTTGCGGGTTGCGCCGTCGGGAAGTGTCAGTGTGAGTTCGCGGTCGCAGAGGTCCTGCCCTCGCAGACGGGTGTCGACCGACTCGGGATGTGCGGAGGTGGCGACGAAGGCGAGGCCGGGAATGTCCATCGCGCGTCGCAGCTGATCGACGATCAACGCGGACACCGGTTCGGGAGTGACGGGAAGCAGGGCGTCGATGTCGGTGATGAGGAGCACGCCCCCGCCGCGGACCTTCTCGACCGCGGCGGTGACCCGCTGCAACCGCGAATCCGCTTCCAGGGCGCCGACGCTGGGACCGTCGAGTTCGACCACCCGTCGTGCGGCGAGCACCGACCGCGCCAGAGTTGCCTTGCCCGTCCCGGCCGGTCCGGTCACCAGCACACCGAGATGAGGTGAGGCACCGAGCTTGCGGAGCAGTTCGGGTTCGTCGAGCGCGAGGCCGAGCCATTCGGTGAGTTTGGCCGCCTGGGTGTGCGAGCCGATCAGATCCTCGACGGGGACGGCCGGCGTCTCGCGTGTCTCGGCCGATGGCGCCGACGGCCTTCGGGGCTGCGGGGAGAGCGGGGCCCGCACGCCCTCGCCCCAGCCGACGGCGGTGTTCGGCTGAACACTTACCGGCTCACCGGCAGGATCGACCCCGGTCACGGTGAGCAGTTCCGAGGTCCAGGCGACACCGAACGTGCGGGACAGGGCCTGCGTGGCGGGTGCGGTACTGGTGCCCGGGCCCAGGTCGCGGGGCAGCAGCGACACGGTGTCGCCTACGGAGAGAACCTTTCCGAGAAGGGCATGCCGCAGCGTCACATCGGAGATGGAGGTGACGGCAAGATTCGAACCGCTGACGGTCACGGACTTCCCGCCGTACACCGTCACCGGCGTCACCACCACGGTCGCATTCTCGGACAGGCCGACATTGGACATCGTGACGTCGTCGAGCAGCACGGTTCCGGTAGGCGTACCGGCCGGCGCCCGGCCCGCGACGGCGGCGGTACGACGTGCCCCGATGAGACCGATGGCATCCCACTCGCGCAGTCCGAGGGCGGCGAGCGCCTCCGGGTGCAACCGGATCACACCGCGCCGGGTGTCGGCGGCCGACGTGTTCAGACGAACTGTGAGCGCGATTTCCGGAGTGGTCACGTCGTCGAGCCTACGTGCGGATGGGAGCTATCCGGCCCGGGGACGGCGCAGTCCGAGCCGGGCCGCCGAACGCTTGCCGCGGGTGTCGGGATGGCGCCGGATGGCGCGCCGCTCGGAGGGTTTGATGTCCCACGTCTCGGGCCGGGCAGCCACCCACCGCTTCGACCGGACCGCGAAGGGAATGTGCACCAGATACACCACGACGAGCACGATGAGCAGGATGTACGGGTAGGTGACCAGCGCCGACGCCGCGAGAGCAACGAGAACGAGCAGCCCCGCTGCCATATGCGGTGGTACGGAGACGCTCTTCAGCGCGAGCGTCGGGATCCGGCTGACAATCAGGGCGGCGGAGAGCACCGTCCACACCACGACGACGGGATACGAGGTCCACCAGCCGTCGCCCCACTGGGCCGCCACCGCGAGGGGGGTGAGGGCGATGAGCGCCCCGGCCGGTGCCGGAACACCGACGAAGTAGTCACTGGTATATCCGGGTGTGTCGTCATCGTCGAGCAGGGTGTTGAACCGGGCCAGCCGAAGCACGATGCTGACTGCGAAGATCAGCGCGATGATCCAGCCGAAGCTCTGACCATCGAGCAACGTCACGTAGAGGACCAGCGCCGGCGCGACCCCGAACGAGATGGAGTCGGCCAGCGAATCGAGTTCGGCGCCGATCTTGCTGGTGGCGTCGAGCATTCGTGCGATACGTCCGTCGAGCGAGTCGAGGACGGCGGCCGCACCGATCATGGCCAGCGCTGTTCCCGGTTCGCCGTCGAGAGCGAACTTGACGGCGGACAATCCTGCACACAGGGCGAGAATCGTGACCACGCTCGGCAACAGCCGGACGGCCTGCTGTGGTCGGCGGCGTTGTTTCCTGGGTGCGATCACGGCAGTAGAGCGATGACGGTCTCGGCGCCGATGGTGCGCTGGCCCCGCTCGACCAGAAGGGTGGTGCCCACAGGAAAGTAGGTGTCGACCCGGGAGCCGAACCGGATGAGACCGTAGGTGTCACCGATCGGCAGGGTGTCGCCGACCTGGGCGTCGCACACGATTCTGCGGGCGAGCAGTCCGGCGATCTGCACGACGGCGACGTCGTGTCCGTCGGCGGTGCGGAGCAGCATGCTGTTGCGTTCGTTGACCTCACTGGCGTCGGCGAGATCAGCGGACAGGAACCGGCCGCTGCGGTGGACGGCCTTCTGCACCACGCCGCCGACGGGGCTGCGTTGCACGTGCACGTCCAGCACGGACAGGAAGATGCTGACCCGGGGCAATGGCTCGGACCCCATGTCCAGTTCCGACGGGGGAACCGCGGAATCGACGAGTGCTACCTCACCGTCGGCGGGCGCGACCGCCACTCCGGCCCGGTTGGGCGGAACGCGGTGCGGATGGCGGAAGAACGCGGCGCAGGCGGCGGCAGAGGTCAGCGCGCTGTTGCGAACCCATTTGCGCCTGCGGCCCAGAACGGCCACGCCGAGCGGTGCGAGAACGAAGGGCAGGCCGGCCGGATGGAGAGGCGGGACGGCTCCGCGGACGAGATCGACGAAATGTCCGATCCCGGTGGTCTGTGCGGTTCCGGGTGGTCTGGGCTTGCGGGCCACGGGCTCCTCTTACTGTCTCGGATGGGCATGCTGCCTTCGCTTTGCGGGGCCCTCACAGGTTACGTGAGTGCGGCAGGTGCCAACGGCATCAGGAGAGAGTACGCACACAGGGCGTCGACCTGTGCACGGAGGCGGGGCGGACGGCGGGAGGCCGGGGTTTGCGGGCCTCGATCATGCGGATGGGCGAGCGTCACCAGGGCGCCATGCGCTGGGGATCCCTGGAGGGTGCTCACGCCCCGTCGAAGATGTCGAAGATTCGAAGCGGCGTGAGCACCCTCGGGCCTCGGAGGTCGAGGGTCGGGCGGTTCAGGTGCGTTCGGCGGCGGCCTTGATCCGGGCCAGGGTGGCGTTCATGCCTTCGACGAGTTCGACCTCGAAGTCGTCGTTCCCGCCCAGAACGGTCTTCACCAGGAACTGCGACACCTTCGACGTTCCGGTGGGCGCCTCCCGCCGCTCGGTGACCTTGGTGCCCGACTCTGTGGGTTCGAGATCGTACGACCAGATCGTGCGGTTCTCGGCGATCCGGAACGCTAGCGACCTGTTGGGCTCGAAGCGCACGACCTTCGACGTCGTGGGCCACACCAGGAGGCCCTTACGGTTGAGGTTGACGGTCTTTGCGCCCTTCTCGACGACGCCGCCGAGAACGCGCATCTTCCGGCACTGCGGGCTCCACTCGCCCATCCGCTTCAGGTCCGACACGACTGCCCACACGTCCTGCGGGGTCGCGGCGATATCGATCGTGGCTTCGAGGGTCTTGGCCATTCGGCTGTCTCCAGTCATGGAAGGCGGTACGGACGGTAACAAACACTTCCGGGTCATCGTAGGCGCACAGTGCCGGAGCATGTGCGGTAGGTCACCGCGGTACCCGGCCTGTCGACAATATTCGACGTGCCGCGCGCCTCACGCGATCCGTGTAACCCGGAGGGCAGAATCGCCGATGAGTAAAGTGCAGTTGCTCGACGAATCGGTTCGGAAGTGATCGTTGTGAACATTCATTCGATCCTGCGGTGGGACCACCGCAACTCTCTCCCACTACTCGAATCCGCCCGCTTGAAGGGAAGCCCTTCGACCTGGCCGGCGGAAAAGCTCGAACGCCTGTTGACGCCGACCGAGATCGAACAGGTTCTCCGCGGCAGGCTGTAGCCCGTGTGCGAAGGCCCGAGATCACCCCCGGGATCACCGCAGCGGGTCGAACCGCCGCATCACCTCGGGCACCTTCGCCCCCGTCATCGAGGCCGCCAGCATCCGTCCGGTGACAGGGCCGAGGGCGACACCCCACATGCCGTGCCCGCCGGCGACGTGCACACGGGGTGAGCGGGTGCGGCCGACCAGCGGAAGTCCGTCGGCGGTGCACGGCCGCGAACCCACCCACTCCTCCCGCCGGGCTTCCCAGTCGACGCCGGTGAACATCGGTGTCGCGGCGTCGACGATGGCCTGCACCCGCCGGGGGTCGAGCGGCGCGTCGGGGTTGCGGAACTCCATCATCCCGGCCACCCGGAAGCGGTCGTGCAACGGCGTGCACGCCACCCGCTGGGTGGGGAAGTAGATCGGGTTCTTCGGCATCTGGCGGGGCTGGACGCTGAAGCTGTATCCACGCCCGGCCTGCACCGGAGTGCGGACTCCGAACGGGCGGGCCAGGGAATTGAGTCGCGCACCGCTGGCGATGACGACGGCATCGGCAGTGATCGCATCGCCGGATGGTGACTCCAGCGACACGCCGTCGTTTTCGTGGTCCCGCACTGCCGCGACGTCGAAACCGGACACGATGTCGCCGCCGCGGGTGCGGACGGCGTCGGCGAGGGAGTTGACGAACCGCGGCGGATCGATGAAGCGTTGATTGCGCAGTCGCAGGCCGGAACGGACACCGTTGCCCAGGCTCGGCTCGAGAGAACGTATTTCGTCCCCGGTCATGCGGTCGTATTCCACCTCGCCGCCGACGGCCTCGACATGCCGGAACTCGTCGACGAGAGCCTCCCGGTCCTCGTCGCATGCGAAGGCGGTGAGGAACGGGTCGGCGAGATGCGTGTGTTCACGTACGCCACCGTCGGCCAGTTCGTCGTAGGCGCCCAGGGCGACCCGGTTGACCTCGGCGTACACGGTCATCGCGTCTTTCCAGCGACCCTGCGTGCAGTGCCGGGCGAAGCCGACGAGGAACCTGATGAGGCGTAGGTCGGTGGTGAAAGGAACGTAGACGGGCGAGGAGGGCTTCATCATCGCGCGGAGCCCGTACCTCAGTACCGCGGGTTCGGGAAGCGGAAGCGTCAACGCCGGTGCGAGCCAGCCCGCGTTGCCCCACGACGAGTCGGCGGCGACCCCCGTGCGGTCGACCACAGTGACGCGGACGCCACGCTCCTGCAGGAACCACGCCGCCGACAAACCGACGATCCCGGCCCCGACGACGGCGACATGTTCCGGACGCTCCGCAGTGTTCATGAGTCAATCATCAGCAGTTTCCGAGCCCGGGGGAGTAGCGGTTCGGCCAGTGTCAGGCCGCGGACCCTGTGCAATCGGACAGGGTCGTGCGGTGCCTGGTGAGCGGCTCAGTGATTGCGCAGACCCTGCAATTTCAGGTGCAACATCAGAATGAGCCGGGTATCGGGATCGGCAAGATCCACCCCGCAGGACTCGACGCAACGTCGCAGCCGATTGCGCAACGTATTGGGGTGGACATGGAGCGCGGCTGCCGCGTCGGAGACATCGCCCCCATGAGTGAGGAATGCTCGGGCGGTGGACACCAGATCGGTTCCGTGCCGGGTGTCGTGCAGGCTGAGCGCGGCCAGCGGCGTCAGCGACCCGAGCCCGTCGAGAATGTCGGCGGCATGCAATGCGAGGACGGCCGCCAGCGTCTCGCGCATGGTGCCCACGACCCCGCCGGTGCGTGCGTGCTGCAGTGCCGACAGGACACGGTCGGCGTCACCGCGGGAGAGATGGCCCTGGCTTGCGGTGTCCACCTCACGGCCGACGGCGACGACGAACTCGGAACCACTGCGGGCGCGTCCCAGGAAGTCCTCGGCGAGGCGGCGCACCTCCCGTGCGGGGGCGGCGATGACCACGTAGATGACGTCCCCGAGCTGGGCGGCCACCGAATCGACGGCAAGGGTATCGAGATAGAGGCCCAGGGACGCGAGCAGCCCGGACGGAAGTGCGTGGCCCGGTCGTACCGGAGCAGTTGCCGCGACGGTGAGCCGACCCTGCAGTCCGAGGTCGTCCGCGGCCCGGAGTGCCGGTTCGCCGCCGCCGATCAGTGCGCGCACCCGGTCGGCCTGCAATCGCCGCGTCGAGTCCACCCGTTCCCGCTCGGCCGCGATATGTTCCGCCACAACCGGCACCGCCGACCGCAGAATCGACTCCTGCTCCGGTGTCGGGGCCGAGGTCATCGCAGCCCAGATCGACCCCACCGAGCGCCCCTGATCGCGCACCGCGATCACTGCACGCGGTCGCATCTCCGGTACGTGCAGATCCACGTAGAGGACGTCGGTGTCGCGGTGCAGACGTTCGAAGATGCCTGCCTCGTCGAGCAGTTGCCGGTATTTTCCCGGCACCTGACGGCCCAGGATGGTGCCGATCCTGGCCTCGTCCACCGTCTGCTCACTACTGGAGTAAGCCAGAACGGTCGAGTTCTCGTCCTCGATGGTGATCGGTGCGCCGATCAACTCGGCCAGCGACCCTGCCACCGTGAACAAGTCTTCACCGCGCAGATCCATGGATGGAGCGTAAGTCCAGTCGAGGCGAACACGCGTTTCCCCACGCTGGCGGCGGCACCATTCGGGGGGCATTGTTAGGGGTATGCCGGCGACCGAGCGCGGAACCGAGACGATGGCCGCGTGGCGGGTCGTCGCTCCGGGTCCCGTCTCGGGGCAACCTCTGGAGTGGGGACGCATCGCAATACCCGAGGCGCGGCCGGATGAGCTCCTCGTGAAGGTACTGGCTTGCGGGGTGTGCCGAACGGATCTGCATGTCACCGAAGGCGATCTACCGGTCCACCGGCCGTCCGTCGTCCCGGGCCACGAAGTGGTGGGCGAGGTTGTCTCGGTGGGTGAGTCGGTGTCCGGCGGATTCTCGGCCGGCGATCGGGTGGGCGTCGCCTGGTTGCGTCACACCTGTGGCCGCTGTGCACAGTGCCTTCGGGGAGCCGAGAACCTGTGCAGGCAATCGCTGTACACCGGGTGGGACGCGGACGGTGGTTACGCCGAATACACCACGGTTCCCGCGGAGTTCGCGCTCCGCCTACCGGATGGGTATTCGAATGCGGAACTCGCGCCGCTGCTGTGTGCCGGGATCATCGGCTACCGCGCACTCGAGCGTGCCTGCGTCCCCGAGGGTGGTTCGCTGGGCATCTACGGATTCGGTGGCAGTGCGCACCTGACCTCGCAGGTGGCGATGGCGCGCGGGGTCCGGGTGCATGTGATGACGCGCGGCGAGGAGGCGGGGGCACTGGCCCTGGCGCTGGGGGCCGTGTCCGTGCAGGGGGCGCGGGACCGCCCGCCCGAACCGCTCGATTCGGCGATCCTCTTCGCGCCCGCAGGAGATCTGGTGCCCGTGGCGATGGAGGCTCTCGCCGACGGCGGGACGCTCGCGGTGGCCGGCATCCACCTCACCGACATTCCGCCGCTCGAGTATCAGAAGCACCTGTTCCGGGAGCGTCAGATCCGCAGCGTCACCGCCAACACCCGCGCTGATTCGGCTGCCTTCCTGCGCTTCGCCGGTGAGCACCGGTTGAGTATCGACACCCACCCGTATCCACTGGCGAGCGCCGACCTGGCGCTCCGTGATCTGGCCGGCGGCAGGTTCAGTGGCGCCGCCGTGCTCGAGATGTAGCGCTGCCCGGGACACGAGCGCTGCCCGAGATGTAGAGCTACCGAGACGTAGAGGAGAGAGTCATGAGCGAACCTGCAGGGGCACCCGTGGTCGTCGGAATCGACGGTTCGCAGGCGGCAACGGATGCTGCCCGCTGGGCCGCCGCGGTCGCGGAACGGGTCCACAGGCCTCTCCTGCTCGCCCATACCTATCCGGACGAGGCCATGTTCTACAACGGCACCGCGATGATGATCGACGCCCAGTTCATGCAGCAAATGCGCGACGACAGCAACACGATGCTCGAGACCGTCGAGAAGAGGGTCCTCGCGGACCATCCCGGACTCGCGGTGGAGCGCGACGTGCGGTCCGGAACGGCATCGTCACACCTCATCGAATTGTCTCGGGAGGCCCGCATGGTCGTGGTCGGCGCGCGGGGAACCGGTGCGGTGGCCGACTACCTGCTCGGCTCCACCATGTTGCGGACGGTCAATCACGCTCAGTGTCCGGTCGCCGTCTTCAGGGGCGGTTCCGCCGCGGTCCCGGACGGTCGCGGGGTGGTGGTCGGCGTGGACGGCAGCGCGATCAGCGAGAAGGCGGTGGAGCAGGCATTCGCGTTCGCCGACACGTTCGGCGTGGAACTCGACGCCGTGCACGCGTGGAGCGGTGAGCGGATGCACGGACTCGGGCGTGCCTCCACGCACGTGGACTGGTCCGCCTACGAGGAAGCCGAGAAGGCGGTGTTGTCCGAGAGCCTCGCCGGGTGGTGCGATCGCTACCCCGATGTCCGGGTGCACGGCTCCTCGGTCGAGGGCGTGCCTGCCGATATCCTCCTGCAGCGCGCAGCCGATGCTCAGCTACTCGTCGTCGGCAGCCACGGTCGCGGCACGGTGGCGGGCAGCCTCCTCGGATCGGTCAGCCAGAATCTGGTGCATCATGCGCCGTGCCCGGTTCTCGTCTGCCGCGTTCCACGGTGACGTGGGACGAGCGTCCCGGATAAGGTCGGATGATGGCCGGCATCAAAGGGGTTCTGCTCGACATCGACGGGGTGCTGGTTACTTCCTGGCATCCGATCGGGGGTGCCGTCGACGCCATGCGTGAACTGCGCGAGCGCGGCCTTGCCCGCGCCTACCTCACCAACACCACCTCCCGAACATGCCGCGAGATCGCAGAATCTCTTCGCGCGGCCGGTTTCGAAGCCGATCCCGACGAGATTGTCACCGCGGCCCGGCTGACCGCGGAGTACCTCCGCAGCACGTATCCGGGAGCCCGGGTCTGGGTTCTCAACAGCGGCGACATCACGCCCGATCTGGACGGGATCGAGCTGGACGAGCACGACCCGCAGGTGGTGGTTCTCGGCGGCGCCGGACCCGAATTCACCCATCGTGCCCTCAGCCGCGTGCTGGAGTTGATGTTCGACGGCGTGCCGGTGGTGGCGATGCACCGCGGGACCACGTGGGCCACCCGCGACGGTTTGCGGCTCGACACCGGCGCCTATCTGCCGGGTCTGGAAGAGGTCTCGGGAGCGAGCGTCGTGTCGGTGGGCAAGCCTTCCCTGTCCGCGTTCCTCACGGCCACCGATGTGATGGGCACCGAACCCGATGCCACGGTCATGGTCGGTGACGATCTGACCGCAGACGTACTGGCCGCGCAGAGCGTCGGACTCACCGGCGTGCTGGTGCGGACGGGGAAGTTCCGGCAGTCGGTTCTCGACCTCTCCGAACGTCGTCCGGACCATGTCATCGACTCGGTGGCACAGCTCCCGGCATTGCTCGACGGACTCGCCTGAGTGCAGTCCGGGACTAACGGCGCGAGAGCGGGTACGCTCGCGGCCGAATCCCAAATCGACGTTCCCAGAAGGAGCTTCCATGCTCGCTGTCCCCATGCCTGCCGCCTCGGCCGTCTCGGCTTCTCGTACTGGTATCACTTCACTTTTCGGTAGACGGTTGGCACGCGCAGGGGCTGCGGTGGCGGTGGGTCTGGGTCTGGCAGCGGGAATGTCGTTCGTCGGCGCGGGTGTTGCGGGGGCCGCGCCCGTCACCTGTGTGTCGCCGCCGTCGGCCAATGACATCCAGGTGTCGGACACCGCGAGCTGTGGCGCCAAAGCGGTCGAGGCGGGCGTGGCCCGCGCAACGGCGGCCGACAGCGGAACCGCGGTGAGCGTCGCCGATGGAAACAGCTCTGCCAACACCTATGCCAACGGTTACGGAACGTCGCTGGGCGCGGCCACCGGTTCGGGCCAGGCGTACGCGGTCTCGCTCGGTGGCGGTCTCGCCCGCTCGGGTGCGGCCGACGGCACCACAACGGTCGCCATCGCCGGATGGGGTTCGGGTGCCACTGCCGACGCGAACGGTGTCGATTGCATGGGCGCGCTGTCCCTCGCCTTCAACGTGAATACGGGTCAGGTCTGCGCGATGCGCTGATCCGGCCGCAGCGCTTCACCCTCCCGACCTTGCACTCGCCAGGGTCGAGTGCTAGAAATGCACTTGGCACTCGCGACACGTGAGTGCCAGGTCGGGACGGTGAGACCGGGAACCACAGACACCCCTGGTCGTCCGTCGCGGGCACCGAACTCGGCCGAAGGCGTATATGAGGCGACCCGATGAGTGGTCGCCTTGTGTGTCACCCCCAATCCGGAGGATCACTTCGCAATGGCCAAGATCATCGCGTTCGACGAAGAGGCCCGTCGTGGCCTCGAGCGAGGCCTCAACGCCCTCGCCGACACTGTCAAGGTGACGTTGGGCCCCAAGGGTCGCAACGTCGTGCTCGAGAAGAAGTGGGGAGCCCCCACGATCACCAACGACGGTGTTTCCATCGCCAAGGAGATCGAGCTCGAGGATCCCTACGAGAAGATCGGTGCCGAGCTGGTCAAGGAGGTCGCCAAGAAGACCGACGACGTCGCCGGCGACGGAACCACCACCGCAACCGTGCTCGCCCAGGCTCTCGTCCGCGAGGGTCTCCGCAACGTTGCTGCCGGCGCCAACCCGCTCGGCCTGAAGCGTGGCATCGAGAAGGCTGTCGAGGCCGTCACGACGCGCCTGCTCGAGACCGCCAAGGAGATCGACACCAAGGAGCAGATCGCTGCTACCGCTGGTATCTCCGCCGGCGACCCGTCCATCGGTGAGCTCATCGCCGAGGCCATGGACAAGGTCGGCAAGGAAGGCGTCATCACGGTCGAGGAGTCCAACACCTTCGGCCTGCAGCTCGAACTCACCGAGGGTATGCGCTTCGACAAGGGCTACATCTCGGCGTACTTCGCCACCGACGCGGAGCGTCAGGAAGCCGTCCTCGAGGACGCGTACATCCTGCTCGTGAGCTCCAAGATCTCCACCGTCAAGGACCTGCTGCCGTTGCTGGAGAAGGTCATCCAGTCGGGCAAGCCGTTGGTCATCATCGCCGAGGACGTCGAGGGCGAAGCCCTGTCCACCCTGGTGGTCAACAAGATCCGTGGCACGTTCAAGTCCGTGGCCGTCAAGGCTCCCGGCTTCGGTGACCGCCGCAAGGCTCAGCTCGCCGATATCGCCATCCTCACCGGTGGCGAGGTCGTCAGCGAAGAGGTCGGCCTCTCCCTGGAGACCGCTGGACTCGAGCTGCTCGGCCAGGCCCGCAAGGTCGTCATCACCAAGGACGAGACCACCATCGTCGAGGGTGCCGGAGATTCCGACGCCATCGCCGGTCGCGTGAGCCAGATCCGCGCCGAGATCGAGAACAGCGACAGCGACTACGACCGCGAGAAGCTGCAGGAGCGTCTGGCCAAGCTGGCCGGTGGCGTTGCAGTCATCAAGGCCGGCGCTGCCACCGAGGTGGAGCTCAAGGAGCGCAAGCACCGCATCGAGGATGCCGTGCGTAACGCCAAGGCTGCCGTCGAAGAGGGCATCGTCGCCGGTGGTGGCGTGGCTCTGCTGCAGTCGGCTCCCGCGCTCGACGACCTCAAGCTCGAGGGTGACGAGGCCACCGGTGCGAACATCGTTCGCGTCGCCCTCGAAGCGCCGCTGAAGCAGATCGCCTTCAACGCAGGCCTCGAGCCCGGCGTCGTTGCCGAGAAGGTTCGCAACCTGCCCGCAGGCCACGGCCTCAACGCCGCGACCAACGAGTACGAGGACCTGCTCGCTGCCGGCATCAACGACCCGGTCAAGGTCACCCGCTCGGCGCTGCAGAACGCAGCGTCCATCGCGGCTCTGTTCCTCACCACCGAGGCCGTCGTCGCCGACAAGCCGGAGAAGGCCGGGGCGCCCGCGGGCGATCCGACCGGCGGCATGGGCGGTATGGACTTCTAGAAGGCGGCTACGCCACCCACGAAGTGCACCGAGAGCCCGGGATTCCCGAAAGGGAGTCCCGGGCTCTTTCTCGGGGTGACCGGTTTCTTCGCGAACTTGGCCGGATCGTTACCTGGATGAACCGAAGAATAATTGTGTGGCGTGTCTTCGCGCGTCGCGGTGGTCGGAACCTTCGGTTCGTGTACAACAAGACAAGTGCCCGACATGGGGCGCGGATCGAAACCACGTTGTTCGAACAGGAGTGGCTATGCTGGAAATCATCATGTTCCTCGCTCAGTTCCTTTCCGGCGGTTCGTCCTTCGGCTCGGGATAGTCCGGGTCTGATGAAACTGGGGCTCACAGAAATGTGGGCCCCAGTTTTGCGTTTGCCTACTTTTCCGGCATCAGCATCCATGCAGCCAGATACACGAGGGCCGCGGTGCCACCGGTGAACAGCGTGGCGACGACGGTGAGCAGCCGAACGAGGTTGACGTCGACGCCGAAGTACTCGGCGATGCCGCCGCACACACCGGCGAGCATCTTCTGATCGTGCGAACGGGTGAACTGGCGGGGGGAATTGCTGTCGAATGTCATGCACCCAGTCTGTCCTGCTCGCGCACCCCGGCGCATCGGGATGTTCCCCTATCTCCACCCTGATCTGGTACCGGGCCGGTGGGTGCCGTCGCCGAACGTGACACGGGTGCGGTCTGAGCAGACGGACGTGACATCGGGCGGACATGGCCGACGTCGACGAACGCCCGCGCTTCCTCAGTGTCTACTCGGATCTCTCGACTGGCTGCGGTGGATCTTCGCGACACGTCCACGCTCGAGTTTCAGAACCGGGTCGACAACCCGCGCGGTGCCCGGGTGGTGGCTCTGGAGGAGCCCGCCCCCTGCGGGAGGCGACGCAGTGGTACTTCCAGCGTTACGTGCAGCATCTGCCGACGGCCGGCGAGATCGTTCTCTTCGATAGGTCCTGGTATAACCGCGGCTGTCGAACGAGTGAAGGGTTTCTGCTCGGACCAGCAGTACCGGCCTTCCTGCACCAGGCGCAGCGGACGCGGTTCACCGTCCGGCAGGTGGATCCCGTCCGGCAGTGGAGGCTCTCCCAATGGACATCGCGTCTCTGGATAAATGGGGCGCTTATACGGCTGCCAAGGAGGTTACGTTCCGTTTTACGGACGCCGATATTGTTCCGTGGACGATGGTCAAGAGCAATGACAAGAAAAGACCGCGTATCACCGCGATGCGTTATGTTCTGTCTCTGTTCGATTACGAGAATAAAAACCTGGCGGTGGTGGAAAAGGCCAGATCCGCTGGTAGTAGGGCATGCAAGCGACGTGATCGGCGAATGACAAACAGTTCATCTGGCCGAAAGGTAAGTAAATTGCTGCTCAGTTTTTCGCGGTTTCGATTTGACTGGCCCGTCGATTCGGGTAGAAAGGAGGGGGCGTCTGAGTAGGCGCAGTATTACCCGTCGATCCACCAGGAGTGAATATGTCTTCGGAAATCGCGACCATCCTCGAAAGCCTCGTCTTCCTCGTTCAGTTCGTCAGCACCATATCGGCCGCGTAAGGTCATACTCCACGGAAACTGGGGCTCACATGTGACAATGTGGGCCCCAGTTTCGGCGCTCGGATGACGTGCGCCGCTCGCCCAGAGGAAAAGGTGAAGGATGGCAAACCGCACTGCAGCGGGTAGGTACGGAGTTCGACTGGCACTCGCGCTTGCTCTGACGGCGGTCGTTCCCTGCCTCGGCGTGCAGGGTGCCTCCGCCGATCCGGCCGACGGCGCCACTACCGGCTCACGCCTCCTCCGAACCGAGCCCGTCGACGGGCGCCAGCAGACGTTGCACGTCTACTCGGCCGCGATGGATCGTGACATTCCGCTCCGTGTGATCACCCCCGCCGACACGAGCGAGCCCCGGCCGACCCTGTACCTGCTCAACGGCGCGGGAGGCGGCGAGGACGCTGCCACCTGGCAGGCCAGGACCGACGTCGTCGACTTCTTCGCAGACAAGAACGTCAACGTGGTCACGCCGATGGAGGGTGCGTTCAGCTACTACACCGACTGGAAGCAGGACGACCCCGCGCTGGGTAACAACAAGTGGATCACTTTCCTGACCGAGGAACTTCCACCGATCATCGAGTCCGCGCTGGGCACGACCGGGGTCAATTCGATTGCCGGGATCTCGATGTCCGGCAGTTCGGTCCTGAGTCTGGCGCAATCGGCACCCGAACTCTACGAAAGCGTCGGCGCGTACAGCGGCTGTGCCATGACGAGCACCGATCCGGGACGCCAGTACGTGCGCCTGGTCGTCGAGTCGCGCGGCGGCGGTGACACCGCGAACATGTGGGGAGCCGAGGACGATCCGGCATGGATCGAGAACGATCCGTATATCAACGCGGAGAAGCTGCGCGGTCTCGACATCTACGTCAGCAGCGGGTCCGGTCTCCCCGGACCTCATGATCGCATCGACGGACCCGGTATCGGCGGCAACTTCGGGACCTACGCCAATCAGGTCCTCGTTGGCGGCATCATCGAGGCGGCCACCGATCAGTGCACACACGCGCTGGCAGACAAGCTGAGTGAACTGCAGATCCCAGCGACGTTCGACTTCCGCCCGACCGGCACCCACTCGTGGGCGTACTGGCAGGACGACCTGCACAAGTCATGGCCGATGCTCGCGTCGTCGATCGGCCTGTAGGCCCGGGTCCATTCCGAACACGCAGACCACTCCGAACACGCAGTCGCATTCACCCCCACGGATCTGGAATCTGCGGGGGTGAATCCGTCTAGTCTGGCGAAGTGGAGACCGTACCGATCCAGATGCCCGACGGAACGACCACCCCGGTTCGGCTCTTCCCCGGACCGGACGAGGCGCCGGTGATCGTGGTGTTCCCGGGGCTGGGCATCCCCGCCGGGTTCTATGAGCCATTCGCGGAAGAATTCGTCTCCCGCGGTCTCAACGCCGCAATCGGTGAACTGCGCGGACAGGGCGACAGCCGGCCGCGGCCGAGCAGCGCGAGCAGATACGGCTACCAGGAACTGGTGTCCGTCGACTTTCCCGCGATCTTCGAGGTGGTGCGGGAACGGTTTCCCGCGTCGACGCCGTTCCTGCTGGGACACAGCATGGGTGGTCAACTGGGCGTGATGTACGCGGCGCGGATCAGGGGCAGGCTGGGCGGACTCGTTCTGGTGGGTTCGGGATCGCCCTACCACCGCGGCTTCCCGGGAGTGCGCTCACCGGGAGTCCTTGTCGGCGCGGCGGCCATGTCGGTGACAGCCAACATCGCCGGGTTCTGGCCGGGAGACAGGCTGGACATCGGTGGGTTCGGACGGCAGTCGAAGGTCCTGATCTCCGACTGGTCCCGCTTCGCCCGCACAGGCAGGATCGCGCCCGCGGGGGCCGATATCGACTACGAGGAGAGGATCGGCAGGCTGAAGTTGCCGGTCCTGTCGATCACCATCGAGGGTGACGATCTGGCGCCGGTCTCCGCGGCGAAGAATCTCCTCGCCAAGTTGCCCCACGCGGACGTCACCACCTGGCACCAGCCGGAGAACCTGGGCCACAACGGGTGGATCCGGGATCCGGCGACCACCGTCGACCGGGTCGTGGAGTGGCTCCACGACCACATCTGACCCCGCGGGCCGTCAGCCGGCCGTGAGTTTGTGCCAGAGGAACATGTAGGTGAGTGCCGACTTGAATGCCGCCTGCGCGTTGTCCGCGGCCCCGCCGTGGCCGCCCTCGATGTTCTCGTAGTACCAGACCTCGTGACCCTGTTCCTCGAGCAAGGCTGTCATCTTGCGGGCGTGCCCGGGGTGTACCCGGTCGTCGCGGGTGGACGTGGTGATGAGGATGGGCGGGTATTGCGCTGTGGCGCTGGTGTTCTGGTAGGGCGAGTACTCGGCCATGAACTTCCAGTCGTCGGGGTCGTCGGGGTCGCCGTACTCGGCCATCCAGGATGCGCCCGCGAGCAGCAGATGGTATCGCTTCATGTCGAGCAGCGGCACCTGGCAGACGATCGCGCCGAACAGCTCGGGGTAGCGGGTGAGCATCACGCCCATGAGCAGTCCGCCGTTGCTGCCGCCCTGGATACCGAGTTGCTTCGGGGTGGTGACGCCGCGGGACACCAGGTCTCGCGCGACGGCGGCGAAGTCCTCGAATGCCTTGTGGCGATTCTCCCGCAAGGCCTGGGTGTGCCATGACGGACCGTACTCACCTCCGCCCCGGATATTGGCGACCACGTAGGCGCCGCCCCGTTCGAGCCACGCGAATCCGACTGCGCCGCTGTATCCGGGCACCATCGAGTTCTCGAAACCGCCGTAACCGTAGAGCAGGGTAGGGCAGGGGCCGGTCACGGTTTCGCGCTTCACCAGGAAATACGGAATCTCGGTGCCGTCGTCCGATGCCACGAAGTGCTGGGATACGGAAATGCCCTCGGCGTCGAAGAAGGACGGGGCCTGCTTGACCGGCTCGAGGGGGCCGCCGACCGTGCCGTAGAGCAGCGTCGCCGGGGTGGTGAATCCGCTGGAGTTGACGAAGAAGCTGTCACTTTCGCGCGGATCGGTGCTGATGATGCCGCTCGCGGTGAGTTCGGGAACCCCGTCGAGTGGTTTCTCCTCCCAGCCGGTTCTGGTCGGGGTGAGGATGGACAACTTGGTCTGCACATCCGACAGGGTGACCAGGAGTAGGTGGTTTCTGGTCCACGTGCCCTGCTCGAGGGCGGTGTGCTCGTCGGGCGTGAACAGCGGGGTCAGCTCGCGCGAGCCGGCGAGGTAGTCCTCGTAGTCGGCGGCGAGCAACGAGCCTGCGGGCCAGACCGTGCCGTCGACCTCCCAGTCGGTGCGCGGCCGCACGGTCAACCAGGTCCGGTAGACGGACGTGCCCGCGTCGTCCGGGGTGTCGATTCGCAGCAGGGAACCGTCCGGCAGCAGTTCGTAGCGTTCCGAATTGTAGAAATCGAGGGAACGCCCGATGAAGTGCCGCTCGAATCCGGGAGTGTCGTCGTAGGACGCGCCGACGGACACGTCGGTGGTTTCACCCTCGAACACGGTGACGGCCTCGGCGAGCGGCGTGCCTCGATGCCAGCGCTTGGCGATCCTCGGATAGCCCGAGTCGGTCATCGATCCCTCGCCGAAATCGGTTCCGACGTAGACCGTGTCCTCGTCGATCCAGCTGATGCTGGTCTTGGCCTCCGGGACGTCGAAGGCGTGGTCACCGCCGACGAACTCGCGCTTGACCATGTCGAATTCGCGGGAGACGGTGGCGTCGGCGCCGCCGCGCGAAAACGACAGGAGCGCGCGCTTCTGTTCCGGACGCAGCACGCTCGCCCCCGCCCACACCCAGTTCTCGTCCTCGCGCTCGGCGAGTTCATCGACGTCGAGCAGGACGTCCCACTGCGGGTTGTCCGTGCGGTACGACTCCAGCGTCGTGCGACGCCAGATGCCACGCTTGTGGTCGGTGTCCCGCCAGAAGTTGTACAGGTACTCGCCGCGCATGCTCGCGTACGGAATGCGATTGTCGGTGTCGAGCACGTTCAGGATCCGGCGCTCGAGATCGGAGAACGCCGCATTCTCGGTGTATTCGGCCAATGTCCGTGCGTTGCGCTCACGCGCCCAGTCGAGCGACCGGTCGGCGGTGACATCTTCGAGCCAGAGGTAGGGATCCGTCATGGCGCCATTCTTGCAGGAACGGCCCCGGCTACCCGTCCCGACGCGACCAGTGCCCCCGGTACCTCCGGCGTACCCACTGTGGGCACAGAACTGCTGTCTACGGACCCAACTTGCCCGTGTCGCCGCGGCCGTCTGGGCTACCGGCGAGTAACCCGACCATCCGCAGACACGGTCGAGAGGCAGGACTACCCTGTGTTTTCGTGACCTCACACTATGACGTCGTTGTCCTCGGAGCCGGTCCCGGTGGGTACGTCGCTGCTATCCGCGCGGCACAACTGGGATTGAGCACCGCCATCATCGAGCAGAAGTATTGGGGTGGTGTGTGCCTGAACGTCGGCTGCATACCCTCCAAGGCACTTCTCCGTAATGCCGAACTTGCGCATCTCTTCACGAAAGAGGCCAAAACTTTCGGTATCTCGGGAGAGGCGTCCTTCGATTTCGGCGTAGCTTTCGACCGCAGCCGCAAGGTTGCAGACGGGCGCGTCAAGGGCGTTCACTTCTTGATGAAGAAGAACAAGATCACCGAGTACGACGGCAAGGGATCGTTCACCGACGCCAACACCATCTCGGTGGAGCTGTCGAAGGGTGGCACCGAGACGCTGACCTTCGACAACGCCATCATCGCCACCGGTTCCACCACGAAGCTGCTCCCGGGCACGGAGCTCAGCGAGAACGTGGTCACCTACGAGGAGCAGATCCTCACTCGTGAGCTGCCGGAGTCGATCCTCATCGTGGGCGCCGGTGCGATCGGCATGGAGTTCGGCTACGTCCTGAAGAACTACGGTGTGGACGTTACGATCGTCGAATTCCTCGATCGTGCGCTCCCCAACGAGGACGCCGACATCTCCAAGGAGATCGAGAAGCAATACAAGAAGCTCGGCGTCACCATTAAGACCGGCGCCGCGGTACAGAGCATCGACGACGACGGCAGCAAGGTCACCGTCTCGATCAAGAACAACAAGAGCGGCGACGTCGAGACCGTCGTGGTCGACAAGGTGCTGCAGTCCGTGGGATTCGCGCCCCGCGTCGAGGGTTTCGGCCTCGAGAAGACCGGTGTGGAGCTCACCGATCGTGGTGCCATCGGGATCACCGACACGATGCAGACCAATGTGCCGCACATCTACGCCGTCGGAGACGTGACGGCCAAGCTCATGCTGGCGCATGTGGCCGAGGCGATGGGTGTGGTGGCCGCCGAGGTCATCGGCGGCGCCGAGACCATGACGTTCGACGACTACCGGATGATGCCGCGCGCCACGTTCTGCCAGCCGCAGGTCGCGAGCTTCGGTCTCACCGAGCAGCAGGCCAAGGACGAGGGTTATGACATCAAGGTGGCCACGTTCCCCTTCACGGCCAACGGGAAGGCGCACGGTCTCGGTGACCCCACCGGTTTCGTGAAGCTGATCGCGGATACGAAGCACGGTGAACTTCTCGGCGGGCACCTCATCGGCCCCGACGTCTCCGAGCTGCTGCCCGAGCTGACTCTCGCGCAGAAGTGGGACCTCACCGTTACCGAGCTGGCCCGGAACGTGCATACGCACCCGACGCTCAGCGAGGCCCTTCAGGAGGCCATCCACGGTCTCGCCGGTCACATGATCAACTTCTGACAGCACTTTTTTCACCGAGGGGCCCGCACAAGATCTGTGCGGGCCCCTCGCATATCCGGCGATCAGATGGCGCGCACCGGACTCCGGTGGCAGGGTGGTGCTATGGGCATTCCCGAGAGCACCCCCGAAGGATCCGAAGGCGAATACAGCTTGGACGACGAGGACCAGCTGCAAATGGAAGACACGCTGGTCGACCGAGGCGTCGACGATGTTCTCGACGAGGGCTACTCGCCCCCGGAGAGGCCGCTGGGTCTCGATGCGCACGGCACCACTTCGCGCGAGCAGTTGGAGGGTGAAACCCTCGATCAGAGGCTCGCGGAGGAAGAGCCGGAACCGGCGCTCGACGAGGAGGGGCAGGACTTCGTCGAGGACGGCGAGGTGGGTAACCTGCGCTCGGGTCGGCTCGTGGCCGAGGACGAAGGCGTGAACGAAGACGAGGAAGCGGATCTGGTGGCCCGGGACATCGGGTTCGACGGTGGAGCGGCGTCCGCCGAAGAAGCGGCGGTGCACGTCGTCGACGAAGGCGACCGCGACTGACCTGTCGACGAAGGCGACCTCGACTGACCTGTCGACGAAGACGACCTCGATCGACGACCGCTAGTGGTCGTCGTGTCGGGAGTCGTAGTCGTCCTGCGCGGCACGGACGTCGGGCATGTGTGCCTCGACGAATTCGATGAGTCCGGTGAGCTGGGCCGCGACCTGCGCGCCGAGGGGTGTGAGGCTGTATTCCACCTTCGGAGGGATCGCTTCCAGCACGTCGCGGCGGACGAGGCCGTCGCGCTCGAGCGCCTGCAACGTCTGGGAGAGCATGCGTTCGCTGACGCCGTCGACCCGTCGTCGAAGTGCGCTGAATCGGTAGCTGCCCTCGGAAAGTGCGGCGAGGGCCAGGGTGCCCCAGCGTCCGGTGACCGTGAGGAGGGTGTCGCGGGACGCGCAGCCTCGCGAGAAGACGTCGGCCTCGAGGGTGGCGTCGTCGTGCGCGGAGGATGGGGTTGCCTCGGACATGCCGCCAGTGTAGCCGCATTCGCGGAAGTACTTACGATAATGCTTGCACTTACGAAAAATAAGTGCATGATGGTGGACGAACCCGAACAGCCAATCCGCCCACGCACGTACTCAGGAGTCGTCTCATGACCATCGCCATCACCGGAGCAACGGGACACCTCGGCCGTCTCGCCGTCGAAGCCCTGCTCGACAAGGGCGCTGCGCCCGCCGAACTCGTCGCCGTCGTCCGGACCCCGTCCAAGGCCGCCGACCTCGCCGCCCGCGGCGTCGAGGTCCGGCAGGCCGACTACGGCGACCGCGACGCGCTCGAGAAAGCCCTCGCCGGCGTCGACAGGCTGCTGCTGGTATCGGGCAGCGAGGTGGGGCAGCGGATCGCGCAGCATACCAACGTGATCGAGGCGGCGAAGGTCGCGGGCGTCGGATTCGTGGCCTACACCAGCGTTCTCGACGCGCAGAAGAGCCCGCTCGCCCTTGCCGCGGAACATCGCGCGACCGAGGACGTGCTGGCTGCGTCCGGCATCGGGTTCGCCCTGCTGCGCAACGGCTGGTACTGGGAGAACTACCTCGGCTCGGTTTCGACCGCCCGTGAGACCGGGAAGCTGTTCGGCAGCGCGGGCGACGGCCGGGTCGCCGCAGCCGCACGGAAGGACTATGCCGAGGCGGCGGCCGCCGTCCTCCTGGCCGACGGGCAGGCGGGAAAGGTGTACGAGCTCGGCGGTGACGAGCGGATCACGTATGCCGAACTGGCCCAGATCATCTCGTCCGTGGTCGGCGCACCCGTCGAGTATCAGGACCTGCCGCAGCCCGAGTACGCCGCCCTGATCGAGGGCGCCGGACTGCCGTCGCCGGTCGCGGCGATGCTGGCCGATTCCGACGCGGGTGTCGCGGCAGGTGCGCTCGACACCGACAGCGGTGACCTGCAGAAGCTGATCGGCCGGAAGTCGACCCCGGCCGCCACCGTTCTCGCCGTGAGTACTTCTTAACCGCGGACGGTCAAGAAGTGCGCACGGCCCGCGCAGGGGCATCGAGACAGGCCCCCCAGCTACTGAATTCGGTGATGTCGGTGGCCCCTCGACGGCGTCGTAGGTGCAGCTGAACCCACGATGATGCGGCCCTCCGACAACTCGACGTTCGTCAGGGCCATCGGGGCGGGAAGCGCCGACAGGAAGGTGCCCAGCCCGGCGAGGTCGAGGCGACCTGGTCGGCGAATCCCGGGCACCACAAACATCACCCCGAACGGTTCACCCGCCACGGTGGGTGTGCCCGGTACGGCGACGGACGCGAGGTCGAGCAGGTTGCAGAGGACTGCGCGGGTATGGGATGTGGCCATCGGCCAGCTCTTCGGCCAGTCGCTTCCCCGCGACACCGACATCGTGGCGTTCAGCGGATGGGCGCCGGATCATCCCCGGTGTGACCGCCAGTGGCATGCACATCCTCAGTGGCATGCACATCGAGCGACACGACGAATTTGATTTCATCATGTGCGATTTCGGCGGCACTGACATCCCGGGGCGGCGCGCCGAGCATTTCGGGGTGGTGCCCTATTGTCCGGTGATCACGTTCAAAGTTGTGTGCACATGACCGTCGCGGTCGAATTCCTCTGCCGCCCGCTGGCTAAACATTCTCGAGGGTCGGACGGGCTCGCTTCTGGGCGGCGATAGCGACGCTTCTCTTATGCCCAACTTGCAAGGGAATACGCCCGCCCACGCCGATTCAGCGAGACCGTACCTGTAGCCCACTTGTCGTCACACTGGTCCGGCCCGGAAAGTTGTCGTCACATTGGTCCGGCCCGGAAAGGCTGATATGCCCTGATCAGGGCGGTGGCCCAGCTTCCGTCTGGGAAGCCGGGCCACCACTGTGCTGGATCGCTCCGTCGGTCAGCTCAGTCCGATGCCGCCGCCGAAGGTGATGCTCAGCCACTTCAGGAACGCGTCGAATGCGACAGTAAAATCGATTCCTGCAGAACCCATGAGAACTCACTCCTTTGGTGGTGTTGTAATCCACGGGATCGTCGATCGCCGCTTACTGTCCCTATCGCATGGATGAGGGC
>NZ_JBAQEO010000453.1:0-3014 GCF_049286785.1 Rhodococcus sp. (in: high G+C Gram-positive bacteria)
ATCCAGGTTTAATGATGGATCAACTCGACTTTAGTGGCACCTGGACCGGGCGAGCCCAGAAATCAGCATTCACTCGGGTAAGCGCCGAGAAGGACTTTGCGACCAGAATCGCCCTCGTTGCCCAGCAATTGGCCGAGACCAGCCGCAAGTGCGCCGACGAGTTGGCGTGGGCTCGTGAGCGCGTGCTCACGTTGGTTGGTGCCGCAGAAGCAGACGGCTTCATGACTAATGAGGACTGGAGCGTGGGGATACAACCCACCGTTGTCAATTCGGGCGAGATGGCACAACTAGAATCGACTGCCGCAGTGTGGCAGGAGAAGATCACGAATGCGATTGCCGACCTCGATGATTCCGATCGAGCTTATGAGCGAACAGCTGGCGACAGAACGGCAGACCTGCCCACGGGGGGCGAAGTTGACGGCAACGCCACGCCATCTCCAGGCATCCCTGGACCTCCGCGACCCCCGTCCACCGACTCCGGACAAGCAGCTCATGGCTCCCAACCTTGGTATGCCCGAGGTGACGACCTGATCTTCAAGAAGACAGTAGCGGAAGCCGCCTCTGCAGCAGACGCTGTCGGCTGGACCAATGCCGCAGCGCATCTGCGTCACTATCTGGGAAATTCGGGAGACGATTACACCGTCGATCCGGATGAGGTGATGCGTGACGATCCTACCGTCCGGCTACTGACTGACAGCATGGTCAACTCCGAGGTTCAGCGGATCGCGGCAGAAACAGTTGCGAGTGGGAATTACGGTCAGCCAGTTCAATTCCAAACCGAGTGGCGCGACTCCACCTTCGATCAGGAGACGCAACCCGATTGGTTCTACGCAATCGGATCGATGGAGAATTCTGCGAGCGGAGTTGTTACGGTCAATCCCCCAGATGTGCCCGGCGGCGAACCGCGGGTCACGGTGGACTACCAGACCCATGTGTTCGACCGCTACAACTGGGATGGATCCAAGTCGACCGAAATCGCTGGAGTCACCGTTACCGACGCGAGCATGGGTGAACTTCATACATCTGGGCTCGCACAAGAATTCAATTTGACCGGGTCGTCCAGCGTCAAGCATTTCGACGGCGCCTTGCCTGCGAACGGCGTACCGATCGAATTGCCAAATGCGCCGGACAATCGCGACGGAACCCGATCAGACCCCGGAAGGTAGCCATGCGAACGCCACAACTGATGCAAGGGAGAGGATCAGCGAAGTTCTGTGCTGCGTCCCTCGCCGCAGCAGTCGCCCTACTATGCGTCTCATGCGCCGAAGGAGACCGCCCACGGAGCGGTGACGCAGTGTCAACCGATGCCGTAGACATCGCGGCGGCAGTGGAGTTCGGTGGAATTGTGCTTCCCGATAGGGCGGAAGTTCTCGGCGTCAAGCATCAGACCGGCATGGACGAGTCATACGATTTGTCGATAACAACGGATGCGGCCGGAGTCGACGAACTACTCGCCATGTCACAATTCACGGCACCCCTGGGGGAAGGGTTCATTCAGTACCCGAATGTTGCTGCGGGACCCGAACTCTCTGAATCGCCTTTGGTCGTCAGCGGAAATGACCGAAGCCACTCGCCCGACGGTCAGCGGACCGCGCGGCACATACGGGTTGACAAGCGGGAACCGCCGATAACCTATGTCCACATCTTCGTCGCGACCACCCCGTAACGTTCGCCACAAGGTGTGGATCCCTCGCCGGATTTGACGATGCTCGCTCGTCCGGAACAGACTCGGTGAGGTAGGCATTCGATGGTGTGCATCAATCCCGACGAAGTCCTCGGCACCGGCCGGACGCTTGCGGCTTACTGCGGCGAGGCTCATGCGCGAATCACGAGCCTGTTCGATGGTGGCGCCCCAGCGCGGACCGCACCACTCGACGAGTGGGAGTGTGTACGCTGCCAGCGGTTTCGTCACGTCGTCTCGGCCGCACACTTACGGAGCGCCCGTCAGGTCCGACGCCCGGAGTCTGCACCCGGTGTCGGCGGATATCGAGGCCGCCTTGTATGTGCCGACTGTGATGGTTCGCCCGTCTGGGCTGTGGAGTTGAACGTCGTGCCGGCCGGGCTGATCGACGCGAACGGTGATGTCGTGCAAACCCATCGACTCGGCAATAGTTTGTACTGCGTCCAGGACGGCAGGCCAACTGGTGTCACTGATCGGAACCGCGGAGAACCTGCTGGCGGTGAATACCGAGATCCCCCTCGTACCTGCGCCCTCCCCGGGGCATGTCCCTTCGTTGCGTTCTCTCGCCCACTCCCAGCCCAGGCTCGGGTGGACAGAGGATGCCGCCGCACTCATCTGCTCGATCGCTTCGGTGACTTGCGCTTCCGTTGCCTCTATCGACGGCAACGCGCGCATCCGATCCTCGACTGCGTCGATCTCTCCGGAACTCATCGCGTTCAGCCCTTCCACCACATTGTCGGATCCTCCACATGCGGCGAGAACGAGTCCCACCACCGCGAGTCCCGCTACCAATAAACGTCTGCTTGTCATCGCACCACCAGGTCCGGTAGGCCGGCCACGACGACAGCCAGGTTGTATCCCGACATCCGGCTGTTCCCTTCGGCGTCGGGACGTGCGTACTCGGAATGTCCATGGGCCGCGTCGCGGTGCACACCGTCGGGGCTGACGCCGTCGCTTACCGACAGATTCGGGAAGATCACGGATGGGTCCGGGCCGAAGCGACCGGTCTTGCCCATCTCGGGTACGAACCGGTCGTCGTCGGCTTCCATCGCGTAAACGTGGCCAGGCTCCAGCCCGAGATCGGCTTCGCTGCTCGCCTCGACACCCGGTGAACCATAGAAGACGACGTCGTCGACGGGAGCGCCGCCGGGCTCCTGCAGCGCAAGCCCCGTGGTCAACGATCCGTATGAATGCCCGAGTGCGGTGAGGTGTGGGTCGTCTTTCTGCGACGCCGCATCGAGGCCGTTGAGGAATCCGGCAAGATTCGTCGCGCCGTCGGTGGCACGATCGGTGGACGCGACGTCGACGCCGCCGCGAACGGTGTCGAAGTTCC
>NZ_JBAQEO010000454.1:0-2059 GCF_049286785.1 Rhodococcus sp. (in: high G+C Gram-positive bacteria)
GGACCGAAGTTGGTCGCGGACACTCACGAGCCGCAGTCGTTCGCGTGGTCGGAGCTCGTCCTGAGTGTGCCGGGCATGCGCATCGGTGGCGGCACTGACGAAATCCACCGCAACACCGTCGCCGAGCGATCGCTGGGGCTACCGAAGGACACACCCCTTCGCGCCTGACCTGCTACGAAACGACCTTCGAAAACCAAAATACCTCGAGCCCGAAGGGCACGAGCAACAAGTAAGGACTATCCGATGAAACACCTCGACGGAAAGACGATCGTCGTCACCGGTGCCGGCCGCGGCATCGGTCGTGAGCACGCGCTGCTGTTCGCCCAGGAGGGCGCAAACGTGGTCGTCAACGACCTCGGTGGAGCGCAGGACGGCAGTGGGGCCGCATCCGAACTCGCGCAGGAAGTTGTTGCCGAGATCAAGGCTTCGGGTGGAAAGGCTGTTGCGAACGGTGATGACGTCGCCGGGGCTTCCGGAGTCGCACGTATCGTGTCTACCGCGCTGGACACCTTCGGAGGTGTTGACGGTGTGGTCAACAACGCCGGGATTCTCCGTGACCGGGTTTTGGTCAATATCGACGACGATGACTGGGATCTCGTCCTGCGCGTCAACCTCCGTGGAACTTTCCTCATGACCCGTGAGGTCGCCCGTTACTGGCGTGAGCAGAGTAAGGCGGGCAAGGAAATATCCGGGTCCGTGGTGAATACCAGCAGTGAGTCGGGCGTTTTCGGCAATCCAGGTCAGGCAAACTACTCGGCTGCGAAGTCGGCAGTGGCGACCATGACACAGGTGGCTGCGAAAGAATTGCAGCGGTATGGGGTGCGGGTCAACGCGATTCTGCCGCAGGCCCGTACTCGTCTCACCGAAGGCGCGTTCGGTGACGCATTGGCCGGCAAGGAAGGCGAATTCGACCGGTTCGATCCCGCGAACGTTTCGCCCTTCGTGGGGTACCTGCTCTCGCCGGCATGCTCTCTCAGCGGTGAGGTGTTCCTCGTCGGTGGGTCGCGGGTTCAGCGTATCCAGCCGTGGACCAAGGATCCCGACTGGAAGCTGATGACGGACGGCCGTTGGACGCTCGACGCGCTGGACAAGGCTGTGGCCGACGCCGGCACCCCGAGCGGCGGCAACAGCTGGACGGCGAACCCGCGGAAGGAATCCAAGTGACCACGACCGAGCATTCCGGCGTCGCAGAGGTGGACAAGACCACCGAAGCAAAGATGCCCGAGGCCGTCATCACCGACGAGATGATCGAGTCCATGCGCGCCAGGGCCGGCGTCGACCTCCGTATCGACCACTCCGTGAACAATGAAGAGGCGACCCGCATCGCGATCGCGAAGTTCACCGGCGGCATCGGCGATATCAATCCGTTGTGGACGGACGGTGATCAGGCGAGCGCGTCCGACTACGGCGCTCCGGTAGCACCACCATCCTTTGTGATCGGCTGCTTCTCCGGCATCCAGTTCGGTTGGCCCGGGCTCGGGGCATTCCACAACGCCACCCAGGCGCATTTCTACAAACCGGTCTATCGGGGTGACACGATCACAGCGACGTGTCGCTACGACGGATTCACCGGGCCACGACCCAGCAAGTTCGCGGGCAAGATGGTGACCGACCACTTCATCAACAGCTATCGGAATCAGAACGACGAGCTCGTTGCTCGGATCGACTGGCAGGTAGTGAATTTCGAGCGGGCTTCGGCCAAGTCTCGCGCTACCAAGCCCACTGACAAGGCCGGCAAACCCGAGCTGGTTCTTCCTCATCCCTGGTCCGAGGAGCAAATCCTCGAAGTCGAGGAACAGATCTTGCGTGAGAAGCCGCGCGGCGCCGTGCCCAGGTACTGGGAGGACGTCGAGGTCGGTGAGCAGATCCAGACTCTGACCAAGGGGCCGATCGGTCTCACCGACGAGGTTGCCTTTATCGCGGGCGGCGGCACCCCGATCCCTCGGCTGAAGGCACATGCAGCGGCATTGGTCGACTACCGGGCACATCCGGCGTGGTCGTTCCGCGACCCGGTCATGGGTTCGAGTGAACCCATCTACGCGGTGCACTACAACAAGGC
>NZ_JBAQEO010000455.1:0-10027 GCF_049286785.1 Rhodococcus sp. (in: high G+C Gram-positive bacteria)
GGAGCGGACGAACGATCGACCTCCGCTCCCTATCCACGTGGGCCGGTCAGCGTTTGGCGAGTCGTGCGCCCGCGTCCAACCGGACAACCTCTCCATTGAGCATCTCGTTGGTGACGATCGCGCACGCGAGCTCGGCAAATTCTTCCGGCTTGCCCAGACGCGACGGGTAGGCGACCGACGAGGTCAGTTGATCCTGCAACGCGGTCGGTAGGTCCGTGGTAAGCGTGGTCTCGAATGCTCCCGGTGCAATAGCGGCGCATCGGATTCCGTACTGTGCGAGTTCCCTCGTCGCCGGCAATATCATGCCGATAACACCTGCCTTGGATGCCGAATAGGCCAGCTGGCCTTGCTGGCCCTCGTACGCGGCAATGCTCGCGGTCGTGACGATCACGCCGTTCTCACCGTCGTCGGCCCGCTGATTCCTGCTCATTCGCCAAGCGGCCGCACGCAAGATATGGAACGTGCCCACCAGATTCACGTCGATCACGTCCGTGAACCGAGCGGGATCGACCGGCCCATCCTTACCGATCAAACGGAAACCGCCGGCAACGCCCGCGCAATGCACGACGATGTCCACCCTCCCAAAGGTCGACACCGCTGCGTCGAACGCCGAGTCGACATCGGCAGCCGAGCTGACGTCTGCAGTCAGTGGAAGCCAGTCAGGTGTGGGCGGACCTGCCGGCGCCGTCAGGTCGAGCGCGGCAACGCGAGCGCCACGCTGCGAGAGCATCTGCGCGGTGGCTTGGCCCAAACCTGCGCTGGCGCCGGTGACCACGGCTACTGCTCCGGGAATCTGCATTGCTATCTCCTGTGTGTGAATCGGCCTGCATCGAAGGGTGTGGCGTGAGACACGACTAGATGTCAATGTGATGCAGGTCTTGATTTCCGCCTGGGGGGCGCGTTAACCTTCCAATCGACAGGATAACAGCTCAGCCGCTTGGTTGAAGGTCGCTCTAACTGAAAGAGCTTGACCCCGTGGCTGATTCACCCCGCACAATAGCGGGGACGAGTGGAGGACCCGCATGCTGTCGCATGAAGACAATGAACTCCTGACTCGAGTGGAGGGGTCCGCGCCGATGGGCGCGTACCTCCGCGAGTACTGGACGCCCGCGGTGCGCTCGGAGCGGCTGGTCGCCGACGGGGCCCCCGTGAAGGTTCGGCTGTTCGGAGAGAACTTCGTGGCCTTCCGCGCCACCGACGGAAACGTGGGCTTCTTGGACGAGGCATGTCCGCACCGAGGAGCCTCGCTGGCGCTGGCCCGAAACGAGGACTGTGCTCTGCGGTGTATCTACCACGGCTGGAAGATCGACACCTCAGCCACCGTCGTGGAGGTTCCGTCCGAGCCCGCGGAGCGCAGCGCGGACATGGCTCAGAAGATCAAGGTGCGGTACTACCCCTCGAAGGAAGCCGGCGGGGTGGTCTGGGTATATCTGGGTTCGCAGACCGAAGCACCGCCCTTCCCCCGCTTCCCGTTCGCCGACGTCCCAGCCGATCATGTCCGGTCGTTGGTGGCCGAAACCCACTGCAACTGGCTGCAGGCGGTGGAGGGAACGCTCGACTCCTCGCACGTGTCGATTCTCCACCAGTCGTGGTTGGGCCAGAGCAGCGGCAGCCTGGGTGAGACCGCGGAAGACTCGGCGCCGCGGTACGAATCCGATGACACCGGGTACGGCATCCGATTTGCTGCCATCAGGCACACCGACGCGGACCGGATGCACGTGCGCGTGACCGAATTCGTCATGCCGTGGACCGCCTACATTCCGACCGGCGACGAGGATCGGATCGCGATCATCGGGACACCGATCGATGACGAGCACTCTCGCCAGTGGTTCATTCGGTGGAACGATGACCATCCGCTGACCGAGGACACCGATACCCACTTCTGGTACCACGACCTGACAGTGGCGCCGGACGACTTCACCGCCCTGGCACGAAACAAGGACAACTGGGGTCAAGACCGGGCCCTGATGTCCGAGGGACACTTCTCCGGATTCAAAAATCTCATCCTCGAAGATGTCGCGATCCAGGAGAGTCAAGGGCCGATCGTCGACCGATCCCGAGAGAAGCTGGGCACCAGTGACATCGCGGTCGTGAAAACCCGTCGACTGTTGCTCAATTCCGTTCGCTCCCATCAACAGGGCGGGGAGGTCTTCGGCCACCAAGATCCGCTCGCCCGGCCCAGCTCGGCCGGCGTGGCGATGACACTCGGGCAGAGCGATGAGTGGCGCGCAGTCGCAACGAAGGAGGCTCGATATGTCTGATTCGCCAGGGACGGAATTCGCGGACTGGCAAGCGATCCGCGAACTGACGGCGACCTACAACCGCTGCTTCGACAACTCCGATGGCGTCGGTTGGGCGGAAACGTTCCTGACCTCGGGACGATTGGAGGTCCTCGGCGAAGGCGTCGCGTACAGAGGGCATGCGGAGCTTGCCGACTTCTGCAGATCCAGGGGTTGGGGCATCCTGCACATGACCCTCGATCCCGAGCTGACCGTCGAAGGCGATCGCGCCGAGCAGCGTTGCAACCTGCTGATGTTCCGCAGGTATGAGGGCCGCGAGCGGCCGACGCTCCTGGCGACCGGCCGCTATTCGGACACCTTGGTTCGCACGTCCGAGGGATGGCGCTTCGCCCTCCGGGCGGTCCAGTTGGATACCCGTCTCGGGGTCAACGAGGAGGTTTCTCCATGAGCACCGACACGCACAGCGCCATGGGCACGACCGACGACGCGGTCGAAACAACGGTCGACATCGTGGTGTTCGGTTCCGGCGCAGCAGGTCTCGCAGCCGCAGTGACGGCCGCCGAGGCGGGATGCACGGTACAACTGTTCGAGAAGGCTCCGGCGGTCGGCGGCACCACCGCGAAATCCGGCGGCGTCTATTGGGTTCCCGACAACCACCTGATGCGTGAGCGTGGAATCGAAGACCCAAAGGCTCGGGCCGTTGCGTACATGGCACGGGTAAGCGCCCCTGACCGGTACTCGAGTGAGGCCCCTCTGCTCGGGTTGACCGCCTGGGAGCACGAGCTCCTCACTCGATACTACGGGCTCGCTTCCGAGGCCGTGCAATTCCTGGACGCCATCGGTGCACTCCGCTCGACTATCGAGATAGCTCTACGCTTCCCCGACTATCACATGAGCCTGCCCGAGCAAGGGGGCGTGTACGGCCGCGCATTGTGTCCCGCAGACGAGCAGAATCGTCCAGGCGGCGGCGCCGATCTCATTGCTCAACTGGCCGCCGCCGCGGAGCGCCTGGGTGTCCGGATCGTGACCCGGCACGCGTTTACTGATCTGATATTCGAGGACGGGCAGGTTGTCGGGGCAGTGGTCCGCGACCTGGAACACGCGCGAACCGTGCGGGTCCGGACGAGAGCCGGTGTCGTACTCGCGGTCGGTGGATTCACACACGACGCTGAGCGTCGATCGCGGTACTTGCCGGCACGAGTGTGGGGTGGCTGCGCCGCCGGTGGGAACACAGGTGACGCGATACCCGCCCTAGAGGCTCTTGGCATCCCGCTCCACAACATGGAATGCGCCTGGTGGGACGAGGTAGCCATCGAACACACCATTGCTGGCACGACCGAAACACGTGCAGGGATGTGGGTCGCCCCTGGGGACTCCTCGCTGATCGTGGATTTGGCCGGGCATCGCATCGTCAACGAGAAGCTGTTCTACAGCGACCGGGCCAAGGTCCACATCGGCCAGGATGCGCCTGAACTGTTGGTGCTGCTTTTCGACGAGCGGACGCAGCAGATGTTTTCGATGGAGCAGTTCGCCTACCCGCTTGCACTGCCCGGCGAGTCGACAACCCATCTCGTGTCGGGTGACAGCTGGGAGCAACTGTCGGCGAACCTCGACGTGCGGCTGCGGTCGTTACGCGCAGCCACCGGCGGCGCACGACTGAGCGGCGATTTCAGGTCTAACCTGGCCGCCACCATCGCCCGGTTCAACATGTCGGCGTGCGCTGGGGTCGACGCCGAACACGGCCGCGGCACCGAACCGATCGAGGTGTTCTTCACCGGTGAGCCGCGTGCGGGAGGCGGCCCGAACCCGGTGATGGCCCCGCTCAGCGCCCAGGGGCCGTTCCACGCCGTCCTGGTCGGGCTTGGGACGCTCGACACCAAAGGCGGACCGCGCACCACTGTCGACGGCCAGGTGCTCGGCGTGGGCGGGGTCCCGGTCGATGGACTCTACGCCGTGGGAAATTGCGCCGCGTCGCCGTCGAATGACGGCTATTGGGCGGCCGGCGCGACCATCGGCCCGGCACTGGCGTTCGGCTACGGCGCCGGCCGGCACCTCGCGGCCCGGCGCGCTACCGACTCAAACGTGCAAGTGCAGGGAGCTTCATCGTGACTTTCATTATCGGGGCGCCATGTGTGGATGTGATGGACCGTTCCTGCCTCCAGGAATGTCCCGTCGATTGCATCTACGAAGGCGGCCGCAAGCTGTATATCAACCCCGCCGAATGCATCGATTGCGGGGCGTGCGAGCCGACTTGTCCGGTGGAAGCCATTGCCTCCGAACGGGACGAGGACGAGGACTTCGAACCCTTCGACGCCGCCGCGGTCGAGTTCTTCCAGAGCGTGCTGCCAGGCCGCGATCAACCCATCGGATCTCCCGGCGGCGCAAGGAACTTCGGGCCCGTAGCCGCGGACAGCAGCTACGTGCGCGCGATGCCCGCCACCGGTCCCACCCCGTACTGCGACACGAATCTGCAGCCTTCCCTCGAGCAAGGAGAAACAAGATGACCAGAGTGACAGTCGTCAGCGCGCACGGCATGGATTGGGTGTGGCGCACCGGCGGGACAATTCTCAAGTATGTCAAGGCCGGCGCGGACGTAACCGTCGTCTGCCTGTCGATGGGAGAGCGCGGTGAGTCTGCCTCGGCGTGGGCCGAGCCCGACCAGACGGCCGAACGAGTGCGAGCTGTCCGCCTGGGGGAGGCCGAGAAAGCCGCCGCGGTAGCCGGCGTCGAGCTCCGGACCTACGATTGGGGCGACTACCCGATGGTCATCAACGACGAACGCCGCCTGGAGATGGTCCGGCTGCTGCGTGAACTTCGACCGGACGTCGTACTCACACACGGTCGCCGAGATCCCAACAACCCCGACCACGTGGCCACGGCAAGCCTTGTCGAAGCGGCCGCAATCTGGGCGCGCGCCCACGGTCGGCTACCGGAGATCCCCCGGTTCGTCGTAGGCCAGATCCACGGCTACGAACCAGAATTCCCCGAGATGTGCGACTTCAAGCCGGACACCTACATCGATATCAGCGATGTCGCCGATCAGAAGCTCGAGATGATGCAATGCTCGCAGGTGCAGCAGTTCATGATCGAGGTCTACGAGCAGCGGGCCCGATACCGTTCGATCATGGCCGGGCTCCTGCTGGGCCGGAAGGTCAGTCACGCAGAGGCATTCGAGAGCTTCATGCCCGCAGCCGGAGACCTGTTCCGATGACCAACCATCTGATCAGTCCATCCATCCTCGACCACGTCGACCGGCGAGCGGGATCCTTCTCGGCACGGTTCGCCGAGCTCGGCGTCGCCACCGTCCACGAGTCCCAGGGCCGAAGCGGACTGATGGACCCAGCGATCAAGCCACTCGTAGAGGGGTCCCGCGTTGCCGGCCCCGCCGTCACCTGCCTCAACCAACCCGGCGACAACCTGATGCTGCTGGCAGCCTTGGACCTGTGCCAGGAGGGTGATGTCCTGGTCGTCGCCAACCTGGCGCCGTCGACGGCCGGTATGGTCGGCGAAATTATCACGAGCATCCTCATTGCCCGCGGGGCCGCCGGGCTCGTCGTGGACGCCGGTGTCCGTGATGTCCGCGAGCTGCGCCGGCTCCCGCTGCCGGTCTGGGCGAAAACGATCTCTGCCTCAGGAACCACGAAAGGTGGTCCCGGCTGGGTCAACACCCCCGTCGTGGCCGGCGGCACCGCCGTGCGGCCGGGTGACGTCGTCGTCGCCGACGACGACGGCGTCGTGGTCGTGCCTCTCGAATCGGCCGAGGAGGTCCTCGAGCGTGGCCGCGCCCGGGTAGAGCGCGAAGCTCTGCTGCTGAAGGACATTGCCGCCGGCCGGTGGCAGGGTCTCTCGCCGGAACTGCACGAGCAGCTGCGCGCACTCGGCGTCCGCTGGGTGCAGGGGCAGCAATAGAGCACTGCTTCAGATCACTGATTCGACTTCCCAACCGAGAGGTACCCTCATGCGCCTGTGCTCCTTCCTGTCTGACGGAGTGCCACACGTCGGCATTGTCAACGCTGATGATTCGGTCATCGATGCGACCCGATTGGCGGAATTGCGGAGTCGTGATCTGCCGCGCACCATGTTGGGCTGGGTCGAGCTCGGCTTCGACGGGATCGAGCAGCTCGACGAGATCTGTGAGCAACACGGATCAGACCATGTCGCCGGCGACATCGGCGCGCTCACCTTGGTCGCGCCGATGGGGCGCCTTCCTCGAAACGTCATCTGCGTCGGCGTCAACTACCGCGAGCACATCGAAGAGTCGGAGCGAGCTGTCGGCGAGATCGACGTGCCTGACGAGCCGGTGTATTTCACCAAGGACGTGCGCAGCATCTGCGGACCCTTCGACGATATTACGTCCGACGACCGGATCAGTCGTCAACTGGACTGGGAGGTCGAGCTGGCAGTGATCATCGGACGAGCCGGTCGCAACATCTCACCTACGAAGGCGCTCGAGCACGTCTTCGGGTACGCGGTGCTCAACGATGTCAGCGCCCGGGACGTGCAGCTATCGAGAAACCAATGGTGGAAAGGCAAGAGCATCGAAGGCTCGTCACCGTTCGGACCGTTCATCGTCACCCGCGACGAGATCCCGGATCCCCAAGATCTCGAGCTGAAGTGCTCCGTGGACGGTATCGAAAAGCAACGGTCACGGACCAACCTGATGATTCACAGCGTCGCCACGCTGATCTCGGACCTGAGCCGATCGTTGACACTCGAGCCGGGGGATGTCATCAGCACCGGAACTCCGGCCGGCGTCGGGCTGGCGAGGACCCCTCAGGAGTGGCTAGGCCCCGGATCGGTGTTGGAAAGCGAGATCGCAGGCCTCGGCCGACAGCGTAACCGAATCATCGAAAATGGAGCATGAATCCAAATGGCAAATCTTGTAGGCGTTTTCGGTACCTCGCACAGCCCCGCGCTGATCGCCCCCGTTTCCGACTGGCCCGCGCTCGAGCCGCGAATCCCGCGTCCCTCCCTCGACCGTCTGGTCGGCAACGTGCGTGACTATTGGGACGAGCACCAGGCCCGCTTCGACATCGCGATGAAGCAATTACGAGCATCCATCCTGGCCGTCGATCCCGACGTGCTTCTGATCGTCGGGAGCGATCAGGGCGAGAACTTCGGTCCGCGTTCCGCCCCGGTGTTCGAGATGTTCCTCGCGGACCATCTCGACGCCAGCGCCGCCAACCGGCGAGACGAGGGACCCGACCAATTCCGGGTCTCTATGCCGATCGCCGTTGACCTGGGACTTCAAATCCTGAACGAACTGTGCGACAACGGTTTCGATGTCGCACACACATCGGAGACTTCAGACGACTACGGCATCGGTCACGCGGTCACCTGGCCCATGAGATTCCTCGACCTCACGGAGTCCGGGTTCGAACTGCTACCGATCGTGACCAATGTCTGGAATCCACCCAATGTGCCGAGCGTGCGCCGGTGCGTCGCCTTCGGCCAGGCGCTGCGCGACGCGATCAGCGCGGCACCGAAGCAGGCGAGGGTCGCGGTTCTTGCGTCGGGCGGACTGAGTCACCTCGTCCTGGACGAGGAGCTGGACTCGCGGGTACTCGACGCACTGCAATCGAGCAATCTCGATACCTGGCTCGCCATCGCAGACGACGAACTACGGCTTGCCCACGAGAAGCACGGACTGCCGCTGCGCCTCAACGGAACGGCGGAGATCACCGATTGGATCATCGCCGATGCCTGCGCCCAGGTCCCCGCAGAAATCATCGATTACGTGCCGGCATATCGCACCGAATCCGGCTACGGCGTCGGCATGTGCTTCGCGCAATGGGGCCTTCCGGCCACATCCTGAACCCTTCAACACAACCGGAGAACTCATGTATGCAGCCCTACCCGACGAGCACGTCGAACTACAGCAGACTGTCAGACGATTCGCGCAGACGGTGGTCGAGCCGCGCGCGATGGAAATCGACCGCCAGAACGAGTACCCCGACGACATCTTCAAGGCCCTGCTCGCGGCTGACCTGCTCGGCTTGGCGATACCCACCGAATACGGCGGTTCCGGTGCCGGGACACTGGGGCTGACGATTGCCATTGAGGAGGTTGCGAAATACTCCAATACCGTCGCACTGATGCTGCTGCTCACCCGATTGCCCGCCCTTCCCATCCTCATCGGTGGATCCGAGGAGCAGAAGAACACCTACGTTCGCGACATCGCGCCCGGCGCCCGGCGCGCCTCGTTCGGCCTGTCCGAACCGCAGGCCGGATCGGACCTGAAGGGTATGCGGACCCGCGCCGTCCGCGACGGCGCGGACTGGGTAATCACCGGTTCCAAGTGCTGGATGTCCGGGCTGGAGCAGGCCGACTTCTATACGGTCTTCACACGCACCGGTAAGGACGGCTTCAGCTGCTTCATCGTCGACCGCAACCTCCCCGGAGTCTCGGTGGCACGCGTCGACGACAAGCTGGGCGTGCGGGGGGTGAACACCGGAGAACTGCGCCTCGACGGCGTCCGGGTGCCGGCCTCAGCGCTTGTGGGGGAGCCCGACCAAGCGTTCAAACTGGCTATGCTTTCGCTGAATTCGATGCGGCCGATCGTCGCAGCTCGCGGTCTCGGGCTCGCCGAGGGCGCGTTGATGTACGCCGTCGACTACATGCGCACGCGCGAGGCGTTCGGGGTTCCCTTGACCAGCCGGCAGGGACTCGGCTGGATGGTCGCAGAGCACGCCGCGGAGATCGAGGCGGCCCGCTTGTTGACCTACCGCGCGGCCAGCATGGTCGACGAGGGCGCCTTCGACAAGGCCGCGGTTCCCCTGTTGTCGATCGCGAAGTTGGTGGCGACGGAAACCGCGGTCAAGGTCTCCGGCACCGCGGTACAGCTGCTCGGCGCCGCCGGATACATGAAGGACCACCCGGTGGAGATGTACTACCGAGACGCGAAACAGCTGACCATCGTCGAGGGAACCAGTCAGATTCAGAAGAACCTGATCGCCGAGGCGGTGTTCGACCAAACCCTGTGGTGGAACTAGTCCCCACGCTCAACGACACCCCTACCGCGACGTCACCCACCAACTTGGGCTGGCCGCCCACCCGAAACAGAAGAGGGATCTCATGGCTCTGAACGAATACGAAGGCTCCAAGGACGACATCCTCCTTGCGATCGAAGACCGGATTGCATGGATCACGTTCAACCGCCCGGAGACGTTGAACGCCTTCGGCCCGTCCCAGTTTCATCTTCTCGCGGATCTGCTGGACGACGTCTCCGTCAACCCGGACGTCGGGGTCGTGGTGCTGACCGGCAACGGCCGAGCCTTCTCCGCGGGCGGGGATGTGCGGGGATTTACGAAGAAGGGGCTGGTGGACACCGGTGTTTACGCCCTTCGTGCGATCACGTCCATCCGATCCTGCCGCAAGCCCGTCATCGCGATGGTCAACGGGATAGCCGTTGGCGGCGGCAATGAACTCGTCATCGCCTCGGATCTCGCCATCGCGGCGCGTGGCGCCCGCCTGGGCCAGGCCGGCACGCTGATCGGGGCGTGTCCCGTGCTTGGGGGAACCAATGTTCTTCCGCTGCAGATCGGCGAGAAGCGGGCCAAACAAATTGTCTTCTTCAGCGACAAGGTCTCGGCTGAGCAGGCGTTCGAATGGGGCTGGGTCAATGAGGTTGTCGACGACGAGGATCTGGAGAAGACCACCCGCCAGTGGGCCGAGCGGCTGCTCACTCTGCATCCCCAGGCACTTCAGATCGCTAAGGCCAATACCGTTCAGTTAGAGGGTTGTGCGGTATCGTGTCGGCGTGCCGCGTAGTGGATGGGTGAAGCCGG
>NZ_JBAQEO010000456.1:0-16093 GCF_049286785.1 Rhodococcus sp. (in: high G+C Gram-positive bacteria)
CATTCCCACCACCGTGCGGGTGTCACGGGGATCGATCACGCCGTCGTCGTAAAGCCTGCCCGAGAGGAACATCGGCACCGACTCGGCCTCGATCTGGTTCTCGATCATCGCCCGCATGCCGGCATCGGCCTCTTCGTCGAAAGCCTGACCGCGGGCTTCGGCGGAAGCCCGGCCCACAATGGAGATAACCCCCGCCAACTGAGCCCCGCCCATGACCGCCGACTTGGAGCTGGGCCACGCGAACAGGAACCGCGGGTCGAATGCCCGTCCGCACATGCCGTAGTGACCGGCACCGTAGGACGCGCCGAGCAGGATCGAAATGTGCGGAACGGTGGAGTTGGAGACTGCGTTGATCATCATCGAGCCATGCTTGATCATCCCCCCCTCCTCGTACTCCTTGCCCACCATGTAGCCGGTGGTGTTGTGCAGGAACAGCAGTGGCGTGTTCGACCGGTTGGCCAGCTGGATGAACTGGGTGGCCTTCTGGGATTCCTCGCTGAACAGGACACCGCGGGCGTTGGCAAGAATCCCGATCGGATACCCGTGGAGTTCGGCCCAACCGGTGACCAGCGAAGACCCGTACAGCGGCTTGAACTCGTCGAAGTCCGATCCGTCGACGATGCGGGCAATCACCTCCCGCGGGTCGAACGGAATTTTGAGGTCGGCGGGCACGATGCCGAGCAGTTCCTCGGGGTCCTCGAGCGGTTCGATCACCGCTGGTCGCGGGGAGGGCCCCCGTTTCTTCCAGTTGAGCCGCTTGACGATGCTGCGTCCGATCCGGATCGCGTCCCGTTCGTCGACGGCAAAGTAGTCGGCCAGACCGGACGTACGGGCGTGCATTTCTGCGCCGCCCAGCGCTTCGTCGTCGGACTCCTCGCCGGTGGCCATCTTCACCAGTGGCGGCCCGGCCAGGAACACCTTGGACCGCTCCTTGACCATCACCACGTGATCGGACATTCCCGGGACGTAGGCACCGCCGGCGGTGGAATTCCCGAAGACCAGCGCAATCGTCGGGATCCCGTCCGCGGACAGCTGGGTCAGGTCACGGAAGAGTCGTCCGCCCGGAATGAAGACCTCTTTCTGCGTCGGGAGGTCGGCGCCACCCGATTCCACGAGGGAGATGAGCGGAAGCCGGTTCTGGCGGGCAATATCATTGGCCCGCAAGCTCTTTCGAAGAGTCCATGGGTTGCTCGTGCCGCCGCGCACCGTGGGGTCGTTGGCGACGAGCAGGCATTCGACGCCCTCCACCACACCGATCCCGGTCACCGTGCTCGCCCCGACCGGGAATTCACTGCCCCAGGCAGCGAGAGGGCACAGTTCGAGAAAGGCCGAATCCGGGTCGATGAGCAGTTCGATCCGCTCCCGAGGAAGAAGCTTGCCGCGTGCCCGGTGCCGCGCCGTATATTTCTCGCCGCCGCCGGCGATCGCCTTGGCGTGCTCGGCCTCGACCTCGGCCAGCTTGTCCGTCATGGCTTGTGCTGCCGCACCGTACTCGTCCGAACCGATGTCGAGCATCGACTTCAACGTCGTCATGCCTGATACCCCAATCGTTTGGCCGCGAGCCCCGTCAGGATCTCGGTGGTGCCGCCACCGATACCCAGAATCCGCATGTCCCGGTACTGCCGTTCCACTTCGCTCTCGCTCATGTACCCCAGTCCGCCGAACAACTGGACGGCCTGGTTGGCCACCCACTCACCGGCTTCGACGGCCGTGTTCTTGGCGAAGCACACCTCGGCGATGAAATCGTCCCCGGACTCGAGCGACCGCTCCACGAGGGTTCTCGTATAGACGCGGGCGACGTCGATCTTGCGCGCCATCTCGGTCACCGTGTTCTGCACCGGCTGCCTGCTGATGAGCGGACGTCCGAAGGTTTCGCGGTCCCGCACCCACCGCAGGGTGAGGTCGAGGCAGCGCTGTGCACTCGAATATGCTTGGGCAGCAAGCGCGATCCGCTCCGTCAGGAAGGCCTGAGCGATCTGCGCGAACCCACTGTTCTCGGCGCCCACCAGATTCTCGACGGGCACCCGTGCGTCGGTGAACGACAATTCCGCCGTGTCGGACGCACGCCAGCCCATCTTGTCGAGCTTGCGGGCCACCTCGAATCCCGGTGTGCCCTTCTCGATCACCAGCAGCGAGACTCCCGACGCGCCCTGCCGTTCCGGTGCACTGCCTCCGGTACGCACGGCGGTGACCACGAAGTCGGCGCGAACAGCCGAGGTGATGAACGTCTTGGAACCGTTGACGACGAAGTGGTCGCCGTCACGGACCGCAGTGGTCCGCAAATGCCCGACGTCGGAGCCGCCGCCGGGTTCCGTGATGGCGAGCGAGCCGATGAGTTCACCACCCAGAGTCGGGCGTACCCACTTCTCGATCTGCTCCGGGTCTCCGGCAGCCACGAGGTGCGGCAGGGCGATGCCCGACGTGAACAGGGACGCGAACACACCACCCGAGGCACCGGCCTGATGCATTTCCTCGCAGATCACCACCGCGTCGACGAGATCGCCACCCTCACCACCGACAGACTCGGGGAAACCGGCACCCATCAGTCCGAGTGCGGCCGCCTCGCGGTGCAGCGAACGCGGGATCTCCCCGTCACGCTCCCAGTCCGCGAGGTCCGGCAGAATCTGCCGTTCGACGAAACCGCGCACGGTCCTGCGCAGTTCCTGTCGTTCGGGTGTGTCCCACGCGCTCACAGCAGTACCTCCGGTATATCGATGTGCCTCGAGCGCAACCACTCGCCGAGGCCCTTGGCTTGGGGATCGAAGCGTGCCTGGGAGGCCACTCCGCGGCCCAGAATTCCCTCGACAACGAAGTTGACAGCACGCAGTTTCGGGAGCACATAGCGTGTGACCGTCAGGTCGGCGGTCTCCGGCAGGAGGCGCTTGAACTCCTCGACGGTGAGTACGTGCGCAAGCCACTGCCACTCGGCGTCGGTGCGCACCCACAGTCCGACGTTCGCGTTACCACCCTTGTCGCCGCTGCGGGCTCCGGCGATTGTTCCGAGCGGCACGCGGACCGTCGGCCCCCCGGGAAGCGGCGCGGGCAGGGGCGCCCCGTCGGCTTCCTCGAGTATCCGGGTCTCGCCGGCCGCAGCGACGTCCACACGCGTGCCGTCGGGCAGCACTGCGACATGCGGGACCTGTTCCGCATCCACATATCCCGGTGTGAAGACCCCGTACGGTTGCCCGTTTCCGGGCGGCGCCGTCAGCGTGAACCCGGGATAGCTGGCCAACGCGAGTTCCACCGCGACGGAGGAGAACCCACGACCGACCGTCTTCGGGTCGGGGTCGCGCACCACACACCGCAGCAGCGCGCTGGCGGCCTCCTCGGTGTCGGCGTCGGGATGGTCGGTGCGGGCGAGCGTCCACTCGAGCTCTGCGGGCCGGACGGTCAGCCACGCCTCGAGCTGCCGCTTCACCAGGTCTGCCTTGGCCTCGATGTCGAGGCCGGTGAGCACGAAGACGGCCTCGTTCCGGAATCCGGCCAGGCTGTTGAGCGACACCTTGAGTTGCGGAGGTGGTGCCTCACCGGCCACCCCACTGATCCGCACGCGGTCAGGGCCGTCCTGCGCGAGTTCGGCGGTGTCGATCCGGGCGGTCACGTCCGGTCCGGCGTAGCGGCCCCCGCTCACCTCGTACAGCAACTGCGCGGTGACCGTTCCGATGCTCACCGCGCCGCCGGTACCCGGATGCTTGGTGATGACGGACGACCCGTCGGCCTCGATCTCGGCGATCGGGAAGCCGGGACGATCGAGGTTGTCGATCTCGGTGAAGAACGCATAGTTGCCGCCGGTGGCCTGGGTGCCGCACTCGATGACGTGCCCCGCCACCACCGCTCCCGCGAGGGCATCGAAATCTTCTCGCGCCCAGCCGAAATGCGCGGCCGCCGGGCCTACGATCACCGAGGCGTCGGTGACGCGTCCCGTCACCACGATGTCGGCTCCCGCGTTCAGGCATTCCACGATGCCCCAGGCACCCAGATACGCGTTGGCGGTCAGCGGGGCGCCCAGGTCGAGCTCGGCAGCACGGGCGATCAGATCGTCGCCCTCGACGTGGGCGACGCGGGCGGAGAGACCGAGCGTGTCGTTCACCTCGCGAAGCGCCTGGGCAAGTCCGGCGGGATTGAGCCCACCCGCGTTGGCGACGATGCGGACACCCTTGTCGAGCGCCAGACCCATGCAGTCCTCGGCCTGCCGAAGGAAGGTCTTGGCGTAGCCCAGGTTCGGATCCTTCATCCGGTCGCGGCCGAGGATCAGCATGGTCAGCTCGGCCAGGTAGTCGCCGGTGAGGTAGTCGAGCTCACCGCCCTCGAGCATCTCGCGCATCGCCGAGAGCCGGTCTCCATAGAACCCCGAGCAGTTACCGATCCGCACGCTCATCGGGTGCCGATCTCACGGCCCTTGCCCGACGGGCCCGCGAACGCCTGCGCGATGTCGAGCCACGCGTCGGCGTCGGGGCCGGTCGCCACGAGCGCGAGATCTGCACGGTTGGCACGCTGCGTGACGAGCAGGCAGAAGTCCTCGGCGGGGCCGGTCACCTTCTGCGAAGCGTTTTCGGGACCCCAGGTCCAGACCGAAACCCCGTCGGGAGCGGTCAACTCGACGCGAAACTCTTCGGCCGGTGGCGAAAGCTCGTGCACCGCGAAGGAGAAGTCGCGGGTCCGGACACCCAGGTGTGCAATGCTCTTCAACCGGTTGGTCGGCTTCCTCGGCACCGAGAGCGCATCCGCGACATCCTGCCCGTGCGCCCAGGTCTCCATCAGCCGGGCGGTGGCCATCGACACCGCGCCCATCGGGGGCCCGTACCAGACAATTTTCGTGCCTGGGGGCACCGCGCCCAGCGCCTCGGCCAGGCGGGCGCGGGTGGTCCGCCACGCCTCGAGCAGTTCGGCGGGAGGACGGGCGGCGTGCCTCTGCGCACCGGTGTCGACGAAGCCCGCCGGGTCGGCTGCGGCGACGGTCGTCATTTCGTGAATGAAGGCGTCCGGGTCGGTGATCGCCAGCAACGACGCCTCATCCGTCCAGTGCAGATGCCCGATCTGGTGGGCGATCGTCCAACCTTCGGCCGGCGTCGGATCGGCCCAGCGGGCTTCGGGAAGATCGGCGACCAGCGCGTCCAGGGACTCGCTCTCGGCGCGAAGATCATCGATGAAACGCTGCAGCTCCGTCATGCGACCAGCATCACACTCACGTCATAAAAAAGCAAGCATGATTGATTGTTATTAGGTGTGCAGAACTCCGGCCACCCTGCCACGCTGGTGTGATGATCCGGAACATGCTTGCCCAGGCGGCACTGAACCCTCGACCCTCCCCGCGGGCGGTGGCGGCGCGGCTCGTCCCGAGGGCCGGCCACCGTATCGCCGGGAAGAGGATTCTGATCACCGGCGGTTCGTCGGGAGTCGGGGAAGCGGCAGCGCGTCGTCTGGCCCACCTCGGCGGGGAGGTGGTCCTCGTCGCACGGGGCGCGGAGGCCCTCGAGACCGTACGGGACAGCATTCTTCGTTCCGGATGCGAGGCTCACGCCGTGCCCTGCGACCTCACCGACCCGGCGTCCGTCGACCACCTGGTGTCGACGGTTCAGGGCGGGATCGGACCGGTGGACATCCTCATCAACAACGCCGGTCGTTCGATCCGGCGCACTGTCGAGGATTCGCTCGATCGATTCCACGACTTCGAACGCACGATGGCCCTGAACTACTTCGGATCGACTCGGCTGACGCTCGCCCTGCTCCCCTCGATGCTCGAGCGCCGGGAGGGACACATCATCAATGTCGCCACGTGGGGTGTGCCGGCCGGTGTCATGCCGAGATTCTCGGCTTACCACGCTTCCAAGGCTGCCGTCGGGGCTTTCGGCCGAAGCCTCGGCGCCGAGGTGCACGACCGCGGAATCGCTGTGACCACAGTCGATTTCCCGTTGGTGCGGACACCGATGGTCGCGCCGACCAAAGCCTACGACAAGATGGCCGCTCTCTCCCCCGAGTCGGCGGCGGAGTGGTTCGTCACCGCCATCCGGACCCGGCCCGTGGAACTGCTCCCCACCTACAGTGAATTGTTCCGCCTCGTCGGGATCTTCGCGCCCGGCGTCACGGATGCCGTGGTTCGCCGCTCCGGGATCTAGCGGTCGAGACGGACCGCCGCGCTCTCGCAACCGCAGTCGGATCGGTCCGAGTCGGCTTCACCCTTGCCATGATTCACCTCTGCCGATGCCCTCATGCGCGGTCGGGTACCGGGCGTGCAGTCCCTGGCCGACGGCGAGCAACCCGAGCCGATCAACACGGCTGCGTCGATCACTACCGCGATGCCGCCACCCTCTGCTCGAATACCTCGCCCGAGCCGTTCTGCTGGGCGAGTCGGCGCGCGTTGTCCAGGGCTTCCTGGGCCGCTGCCTTCACCGTGGCAGAATCCTCGGCAGGCGAGGATTCCTCTGCGGTTCCGGAATCCTCAACGGGCGCAGATTCTTCGACTGGCAACGACTCCTCGGCGGGATCGTGGAGCTCAGGTGTGGGGGTCGACTCGGGTTCCTGGGCGGGCTCGACGCCGCTGCCCGGTTTCAGATACTGACCGCAGACGGGCCACGCACCGGGACCCTGGGTCTTCAGGACGTTCTCGGCGACACGAATCTGCTCGGCCTTGCCGGCTTCCGACGGCACGCCCTTTCCACCGTGTGCTTCCCAGGTGCTCGGCAGGAATTGCAGGCCACCATAGAAACCGTTTCCGGTGTCGGTGGTCCAGTCACCGCCACTCTCGCACTCCGCGACACCATCCCAGTCGTGCGGTGCGGCAGAAGCAGTTCCGGCACTCAGGCCCAGCGGGACGGCAACGACCGCGCCGATCGTGGCGATCCAGCCGAGGGCACGCCTTTCGATATTGCGAGTGGTCATGCTGCATCAATCCTCTCCACTCGAGACGACCCGGCACGTCTGTCCGTGTGCCGCGCCCCTGCGCCTCGAAGGTTCCGGGATCCGTACGTAACCTCCTTCCGACATTCCTGGGGCAGAAATCGATCCCTGGGGCAGAAATAAAGCTGTGAAGCTCCGACTATCGAGCTGCAGCGACCGGATTTTCGGAATTCACGGGTTTCGATACCTTTTCGGGGCCGTGTCGTAACAACACCGTTATCGTCCGAATCGGATTTTCCAGGCGGGAACATACCCCCGGCACGACCGTGGTCCGATGTCGGCGATGGCCGAATGTCACAGCGGTTCAGTCAGATTGAACGACTGTGACATTGGGCCACGCGGGATGTGGCCCTACGAGGTGAAGAATTCTCCGTAATCTGCCCGAGCGAGGTGATCGACGGCCACCGCCTTGCCCGACGCGTCGGCGAGTGGAACCTTCCAATTCGAGTACTGGGTCTCGTCCGTGCCCGGCTGATTCTGGACGCGGTGCTCCCCCACGAGGTCTACGAGCGCGACACCCAGCAGCAGGGACGGACTCTGCCCGATCAATCGGTACAGCGCCGCCACGGTGTCCGATATCGACGCATCGGCGGCGAGCAGTCCGCGCTCGCGGGCAAGGTGGAGAACCGCCTCCCGCTGTTGAGCATCGCGATCCTTCTCCGAATCGAGATCGCGCTCGAGAAGGCCCAGTCGCGAACGTAGTTCGATGTGCTCACCCGCCAGATACCCCGCCGTCGGCGGCAGATCGTGCGTGGTGACCGAGGTCAGGCACAACGTCCGATACTTCTCGGGAGGGATCGGGTACGCCTCGTCCCGTTCGAACCACAGAATCGAGGTTCCCAGGATTCCACGTTCGGCCAGGTAGTCCTGAACCACCGGTTCGAAAACTCCGAGGTCCTCACCCACGACGACAGCGCCCGCTCGTTCGGCTTCGAGTGCGAGGATTCCGATGAGCGCTTCATGGTCGTAGGTGACGTACGTGCCCTCTGCCGGTGTGGCGGCCTCCGCCGGAATCCACCACAGCCGAAACAGGCCGAGTATGTGGTCGACGCGCAGCCCGCCGGCATGTTTGAGCACGGTGCGCAGCATGTCCCGGTAGGGCGTATAGCCGAGTTCGGCGAGCCGGTCCGGCCGCCAGGGCGGCTGATTCCATTGCTGGCCTTGCTGATTGAAGTCGTCCGGCGGCGCCCCCACGGTGACGCCCTCGGCCAGCGCCGACCCCAGTGCCCAGGCGTCCGCACCGCCCCGCTGCACGCCGACGGCCAGATCGTGCAGGATGCCGACGTCCATGCCCGCCGTCTCGGCTGCGCGCTGGGCCTCCTCGAGTTGTTCGTCGCAGATCCACTGCAACCAGGTGTAGAACTCGATCCGGTGGGCGAGTTTGCGCCGCTGCGCCTGCACCCATTCGCTGCCCGGCGACTGCGCCTTGGTGCCCCATCGCGGGTCGTCCGGTGGCAGTTTCTCGGTCAGGGCACACCACGTCGCGAAGTTCTCCAGACCCTCGCCCTCGACGCGGCGGAACTCGTCGAACCCGGCCTGCCTGCCCGGGCTGCGCTCCACCCGGTAGATGCGTTCGAGTATCCGCAGTTTCTCGCGGTACGACGTGTCACGATCGATCAGCCTCGCGTTGCGATCCGCCTTCACGAAGCGGGCCGAGGCCCGTCGCATCTCCGAGTAATGCTCGCGCGGCAACGACGCAGCCTCACGAATGTTCTCGACCCGGATGTAGAGCGGATTGACGTAACGGCGGGTGGTCGGAAGATACGGCGACGCCTCGAGGGGCGGGACCGGCTGCGCCGCGTGCAACGGATTGACGAGAACGAAGTCCGCGCCGTGAACCGACCCGAAGATCGAGGCGAGATCCGCCAGATCGGCGAAATCTCCCACACCCCATGAGCGCCGCGACCTGATCGAGTACAACTGGGTGAGCAGACCCCACCGCTGGTGCCCGCCCAGCGCGTCGGTGGTCGACAGCCGCGCCGGAGTGATCGCCAGGGTGCACGATGCCGACGCCCCGCCGGGAATCGATGCGCGCAGAGTGTGCCAGCCGAGTGGCAGTTCGGACGGCACCGTGAATGTCGCACGGCCGACGAGCGCACCGTCGACGGGCCTGGGATCGACCCACACGTCGAGTTGCCGGGCCGCGACGATCGTTCCCTCCTCGGTCTCGATCGACACCTCGACCGGCGAACCGTGCGGAACGTGCACCGCGAACCGGGGCTCCGTTCCCGCCACTGCCACCACCACGGGCGGCAGCATCCGCCGCCACGGAGCGAGATCGTGTTCCGCGTTCGCCTTTCCGACCTCGGCTTCGTCGGCGGCCGGGACGTCGAGCGCCGCGAGGACACTGCGCAGAGTCGCATCACTCACGTCGTGTCGCTGCTTGTCCCAGCCCTCGTAGGAAATCGCGACTCCGTGCCGGATCGCCAGCTCCCGCAGCTGTTCCGTGTATGTCACACCATGATCGTGCCAGTCCCGCGGCACCCGCGCGCGCCGTGCGCGGCCCCGAGCGGGTGACCGGTCCGCCGCTCACGCGACGGAGCGGTTGCCTATCAGCAGCAACTGCTGCGGAGCATCGATCCCCTTCAACTGGTGACTACCAGCAGGTTCTCCCCAGAACTCGTCGCCGTCGAGTTCCTCGAAGAACTCGCCGGTCACCACCACCTCATGCGGCGGTGCGATCGCCACCACCCGGCTCGCCATGTTCACAGGTCTGCCGAACCAGTCACCCGCGCTCGGGACCGCGGTACCCCAGGCGATTCCCGCGCGCAGCGGCGGCATTCCGTCCCGGCGCGCCGCGTCGACGAGATCGAGGGCCGCGCACGCGAGAGCGCCGGCGTCGGGCGACACCATCATCACCGCGTCACCGATCGTCTTGACCAGCCGCACGGGCGGGAACACGACATCGGTGGCGAGCCGGTCGAGCTGTTCCGCAACCCGGCCCAGATCCGCCGGAGCCACCTGTTCACCGAGGAGGGTGAACCCCACCAGGTCGGCGAAACACACCCCGATGTCGCGGGCACCGTGAATGTGCACGTCGGATTCACCGGCAATGCCGACGGCGTCCGAACGAAGCTGATGCCGCAGAGTGCCGGCCAGAATGTGCGCGAGAATATTCGACTCGAAATCGGCGAGTCGACGGATCTCCACCGCATACCGCAGCGCGACCTCGGGGTGGTCGCGCGCCGCCTCGAGACGGTCGTGCAACAGACCGGCGGCCGCGTCCGCCACCGTCCAGATATTGCGGCCGAGCACCCTCGCCGCAGCGAACAATCCGCTTTCGTCGAGCCCGAGGTCGAGGTATTGCCTGAGTCCTCGGGCAAGATCGAGATCGCTGTTGTTGTAGTAGGCCCCGTCCTCCGACACGCCTCGGCCGATCGCCCGGAACCATCTCTTGGCGTCGTCGGTCCCGATACCCGCCAGTTGCGAGATTTCTTCGAGGCTGTGACTGCCCTTCGCCGTCAGTGCGTGCTCGAGCAGGAGATGCGCGAGCCGATTCTCCTTGGTGGCCGCGCAAAGTTCCTCGAGGGACACACCCTCGCCGACCAGGGTGGTGAGCACCCCGACACGTGCGGACCGATCGGAGCCGCGGAGCCCGTCGAGCAGGCCTTCCCGCTCGAACTCCCGCAGCCCGGCGGGGCGTTGCCCCGGTCGGCGAAGCGAACGGGGTTGCGGCGAGACGAGCTTTCCGGGTCGCGGGATGTACACCGTCTCATCGTCCCAGGCGTCACGGTTCTCCCTGCGACGATCGGCCGAACTTTCTTCCGTTGCTTTGATGCCCGAACTATATTCGGGAAGTTCAGCCGGCCGAGCGCAGGAGGCGCGCACACCATGACGATCGATCACACGCTCACGGCCCCGGCCGCGCGGGAGATACTTGCCGCCCAGCCGTTCAGCGTCCTCGTCGGGGCTCGCATCACGCAATTCGGGGATGGCAGGACGACTCTGGAAATCCCCATTCACCACGAGCTTCTGCAACAGCACGGTGTGGTCCACGGCGGTGTGCTGTCCTACGCCGCCGACAACGCACTGACGTTCGCCGCCGGAAGCGTTCTCGGTTCGAACATCATGACCGCCGGATTCACCATCACCTACCTGCGCCCGGCACGCGGAGCACTACTGTCCGCGGAGGCGCGCGCAGACGGCGCAACCCGCCGTCAGGCCCTGTGCCGCTGCGACATCTACGCCGTCACAGAGGACGGTGAGCGAATGCTGTGCGCGGCAGCACAGGGCACGGCGACGGTGGTCGAAGACCGCACGGCGAGGGTGGTCGAAGACCGCTGACGACGGGTCAGTGCATGGTCGCGAGCGCGACGTCGTCCACCGGGATCCGCGGCTTGGTTCGCGGCAGCAAGGACGCCGGAATGACCGTGAGCACGATCAGCACCAGCGCCACCAGGAAGGTGTTGCCGAATGCGTCCGCCGCCTGACTCAGTCCTTCTGCGATACCTGCCGGGCCGAGCTTCTCCGCAATCTCGGGAACATGCTGCGCGGCGATCGCCGGCTGCGCCAGAGCACGCGACTGCAACTGGTTGGTGAGCACCACCGACATCAGGGCGGTACCGATCGACGCAGCAACCTGCTGAACGATGTTCATGAGGGTGGAGCCGCGGGCGATGTTGTGGTCGGTCAGCGTCTGCAGCGCAGCGGTCATGAGCGGCATCATCGTGCACCCCATGCCGAGACCCATCACGAACAGTGCACCCAGCAGGAACCAATACGAGGATTCCGAGCCGATCTGGGTGAAGACCGCCATGCTGGCCGCGATGACGACAACACCGGTGAGGACGATTTTGCCCGGACCCATCTTGTCGACGAGCTTGCCCGCGATGGGCATCGTGAGCATGGCGCCGATTCCCTGCGGGGCCAGCAACAGCCCTGCCGTCAGAGTGGTTTCACCGCGCACCTGCAGGAAATAGGTGGGGAACAGAAGACCGGCACCCATGAATGCGATCACGAACAGAGTCAGGGTGATCACCGCGACACTGAGATTGCGGTTCTTGAAGAGATGCAGATCGATCAGCGGATGCACCTTGCGCAGAGCGTGCCACACGAACACGGCAACCAGGACGAGTCCGACGATCGCGGGGATCAACACCCGCGCCGAGGCGAGGGTCTGCGTTTCCGGGACCGAGGACACACCGAACAGGAACAGCGCCAGCCCCGGCGACAGCAGCAGCATTCCCACGAAGTCGAACGACTCGGACGGGCTCGGGTTGTCGGACGGCAGGATGATCAGCGCGGCGACCAGTGCGACAATGCCGATCGGCAGGTTGATGAGGAAGATCCAGTGCCAGCTCGCGACCTCGATGAGCCAGCCGCCGAGGATCGGACCGCAGATCGGGCCGAGCAACATCGGGATGCCGAGGACGGCCATGACCCGGCCCACCCGCTGCGGTCCGGCTGCACGGGTCATGATCGTCATGCCGAGAGGCATGAGCATGCCGCCGCCGAGACCCTGCACCACGCGGAACGCGATGAGCGAGGTGATGTCCCACGCGAAGCTGCACAGCACCGAGCCGAGCACGAACATGACCAACGCCATGATGTAGAGGCGTTTGGTGCCGAATCGGTCGGCGGCCCAGCCGGTCAGCGGGATGACCGTGGCCAGCGACAGCGTGTACGCCGTCATGGTCCACGCGACGTTGGCGTAGCTGGTGTCGAATTCGTTCTGGAAGGTGGGCAGCGCCACGTTGACCACAGTCATGTCGAGGATCGACATGATGGCACCGATCACCACCACGGACGCGATCTTCAGAACTGCAGCATCGAGCTTGTCGTCCGCCTTGTCGGGCTCCGCACTCGCGGCGTTCGGCGATGTCATCGGGGTGTCTCCTGATTGAGTTCTCGCAGGGACTCCCCCGCGAGGATCGGTTCCAATGCCTCGATCAATCGCGTCCGGTCGGCCTCGGGAACAAGGCACGCGAAGCGCCGCAACTGATCACGTTTGCACTCGATGTGCTGGTCAGCGACTCTACGGCCGGCCTCCGACAGCGAGACCCGCTTGATTCGCCGGTCGTGCTCGTCCTCCCGGCGCACGACCAAACCCAGCTTCGCGAGCTGATCGACGTTGCGACCCGCGGCGGCCACGGAGAGCCGCAACCGGTCCGCTATCTCGTTGATCGGGAGGGGCTCACACCGCGGGGCCAGCGCGAACAGCACGCGTACCTGCGAAAAAGTGAGATCCAGCTCGATCAGCGCATCCATCGACTCCGACTCTCCCGCGCTCAACACCTGCGTGAAGAAATCGTTGAGCATATCGAAGAGATGTTCGGAGCTGTTCTCGGGCACTCCGAAAAGCTAGCGCCAATGCAACTATTTCCCAAGAGCGGGCATGGTGCAACCGATTAAGCTGTGTCCACTGTCACATCGGGCACGCCCGGCCGGGACGAGCCGGCAGCGACAGGGCGTCACCGGACGAACAGGCGCCGCCGTGTGCGGGCCGCGGCCAGCATGTCCGCCCTGTCCGTCAACTTCACTCGCGGCCGTCCGGACCCTTCGGCACGAGCCGTCTCCGTCGCGTCGATTGCCCGCCATCCCGCGAACCCGATCTGTTCGGGCTGCCGTCGGTCGAGCAGCCTGTTCAAGTCCTTGCGGCTGCCGACGTCACCGCGCAGCCGACCGGATTCGAAGTCGTCGAGCAGCGCCGCGACCGTCTCCTTGGCGCACGCCTTGTTGGTGCCAATGACCCCGCTGGGCCCACGTTTGATCCACCCCGTGACATACACCCGGTCGGATACGCGGCCGTGCTCGTTGGGAACGACGCCTCGACGGTCGTCGAACGGGAGCCCCTTCACCGGGTTGCCGCGGTACCCGATGGAACGCAACACCAGCGTGGCGTCGAGCGAGCCGCCGTCGCCCACCGGCCGCGCGATCAGTGCACCGGACTCGTCGGAAATCAGTTCGTTGCGGCCGTAACGAACGATCCCGGCCCTGCCCGCCCCGGCGATCTCCAGCGGCGACGCGAGATAGCGGAACACGATGCGCTTGTGTCCCGGCCGCGGTGAGCGCTCGGCGAACTCGCGGGCGAGCCGCACCTTCATTGCGACGGCCGGGTCGGCGAGTAGTGCCGCACTGCCCGGATCGAGGCGGAGATCGGCCTCGTCGATCACCACGTCCACGTTCTCGAGGTCCCCGAGGGCGAGGAACTCGGGGTTGGTGTACGCGGCCTGCGCCGGACCGCGGCGACCGAGAAGCACGACCTCCTCGATATTGCTGGCACGCAGCGCATCGAGGGCGTGCTCGGCGATGTCCGTCCGGGCGAGCTCGTCCACGTTCATGGTGAGGATGCGGGCCACGTCGAGTGCCACGTTTCCGTTTCCGACGATCACGGCGCGCCGCCCCGAGAGGTCGAATGCACGATCCGCGTAATCGGGGTGGCCGTTGTACCAGGCGACGAAATCGGTGGCAGCGTGAACGCCCGGAAGGTCCTCACCCGCAATACCGAGGCGTCGGTCGCTCGACGCACCGACCGCATAGATCACAGCGTGATGATGCGCGAGGAGTTCTTGGTGCGTGAGGTGTTCACCGATCTCCACATTGAGGTGGAACTCGAAGTTCGGCCTGTCGAGGTTCCACTCGAACATCCGCGTCACCTCCTTGGTGCCGGGATGATCCGGGGCGACGCCCGCACGGACGAGGCCCCACGGGGTGGGGAGCTTCTCGAACATCTCGACCTCGACATCCGAGCGCTCGAGCAGTTCTGCGGCCGCGTAACAGGCGGCCGGGCCGGCACCGACGACGGCGACACGCAGCTTCCCCAGATCGCGACGCGGTGGCGTCTCGGGGGTGAGTGGAATCCAGCCCGTCGGCATGGGGTGCGTGGTGTAGTAGTCGGCGTTGATCTCCTTGTAACGAGCAAGGGAACCCATGAGCTTGTCTTCGGGGAAGATCGCCTCGACCGGGCACGCGTCGACACAGGCCCCGCAGTCGATGCAGGTTTCCGGGTCGATGTGCAGCATTTCGGTCTGCGCGAACTCGCGTTCCTCGGGTGTCGGGTGGATGCAATTCACAGGGCAGGCCGACACGCAACTCGCGTCGTTGCAGCACGCCTGAGTGATGACATATGCCATTGCAGTTTCCTCACACCTATTGGACAGCTCTTTATGTTACAAGAAGTAACAGTTAGATCAGACTGTACTGAGTTGCTCGACGGCAAACAAGCCGCGACGCCGGATGCGAGAATCTAGGAGACGACCATGACCGAAGGAAGAATCACTTGGCACTCGACCAACCCCTCGCCGCCGCGCCACCGCGCGGCCAGTTCTTCGAAACGTCCTGGCCCGTCCGCACCGGCGACATCGACGCCGCCAAACGACTCCGCCTCGACGGGGTGGCGCGTTATCTCCAGGACATCGGCCTCGACAATCTCGACGCCGTGGACGCGGCGGACACACACCCCCTGTGGATCGTTCGGCGCACCGTCATCGACGTCCGCCGGCCCGCAGTCTGGCCCGAACGGGTGCATCTGAAGAGATGGTGCTCGGCGCTCTCGACGCGGTGGACCAACATGCGCGTGCAGATCGAGGGCGAGAAGGGCGCTCTGATCGAGACCGAGGGATTCTGGATCCACATCAGTTCCCAGACGGGCATGCCCACCCGGATCGACGACGACTTCATCGAGCGCCTCGGCGAATCTGCCGGCGAAACCCGGCTGAAGTGGAAGCGGTGGCTCGCCGAAAATGCACCCGCCCAGGACGCGGACGGCGTCGTGGACTCCGAATTCGTTCTGCGCCGCACCGATATCGATCCGTTCGACCATGTGAACAACGCCGTCTACTGGCAGGCGGTCGAGGAGTTGCTGGTCGATCACGAACATCCGGATGGCGGCCGTCTGGTCGACAGCCCTCACCGCGCCGTGCTCGAATACCTCTACCCCATCGTGTCGACCGACAAGATCGTGCTCCGGTCGCGCCGCGACGAGACGACGCTCATGGTCTGGTTCCTCGTCGACGACACCCTGCGGGCGGTGGCCCGGGTGTCGACGCTCTGATCGTGTCCGGCCGCGTGTGAACGCGTCAGCTCGCGCAGCCGAACCCCGCATCGTCGAGACCGGCGTGCGGTTAGCGTCAATGCCGCGCAGTTAGGGCGGCGGGTCTGTTGTCAAGTGTGCTGGTATGAGGATGCTGATGCTGATCTCGGCGTGGTAGTTGGTGCGGTCGATGTCGCCCTTGGCTCGGTGTTTGGAGATTGCGCG
>NZ_JBAQEO010000457.1:0-2467 GCF_049286785.1 Rhodococcus sp. (in: high G+C Gram-positive bacteria)
GGTGAAGCGCACACCGAATGACGCTGCAATGTCACCCCAATGGATGGGCGACTAGTCGCGCGGCTTTTCCCGAAGCTCGTACGCCTCGATGACGTCACCGACCTTGATGTCGCCGTAGGTGAGCGTCAAACCGCACTCGTAACCTTCGCGCACCTCGACGGCGTCCTCCTTCTCCCGCTTGAGCGTGGAGATGGTGACGGTCTCCGCGACAACCATGTTGTCGCGCAGCAACCGAGCCTTTGCGTTGCGACGGATGGTACCCGAGGTGACAAGGCAACCAGCGATGTTGCCGATCTTGGACGAGCGGAACATGGCGCGAATCTCCGCCTTGCCCAGTTCGACTTCTTCGTACACCGGCTTGAGCAAGCCCTTGAGGGCCTTCTCCACCTCGTCGATGGCCTGGTAGATCACCGAGTAGTACCGGATGTCGACGCCCTCGCGGTTCGCCAGTTCCGTTGCCTTGCCCTCGGCACGGACGTTGAACCCGATGATGATCGCATTCGAGGCCGCAGCCAGGTTGACGTTGGTCTCGGTGACGCCACCGACACCACGGTCGATGACGCGCAACTGCACCTCGTCGTCGATCTCGATGCCGTGCAGAGCCTCTTCGAGGGCCTCCACGGTTCCCGAGTTGTCACCCTTGAGGATGAGGTTGAGCTGCGAATGCTCCTTGAGTGCTGCATCGAGATCGTCGAGGCTGATGCGCTTACGACTGCGAGCAGCGAGTGCATTGCGCTTCCGCGCATTGCGCCGGTCTGCGATCTGGCGGGCGATGCGGTCCTCGTCGACCACGAGCAGGTTGTCGCCTGCACCGGGGACGGACGTGAAACCGATCACCTGGACGGGACGCGAAGGCAGAGCCTCGACTACGTCCTCACCGTGCTCGTCGACCATGCGGCGCACACGACCGTATGCGTCGCCGGCCACGATCGAGTCGCCGACCCGTAGCGTTCCGCGCTGGATGAGCACGGTCGCAACGGGGCCGCGGCCACGGTCGAGGTGCGCCTCGATGGCGACACCCTGAGCATCCATGTCCGGGTTGGCCCGCAGGTCGAGTGCGGCATCCGCCGTCAGCAGTACTGCTTCGAGCAACGCATCGATGTTGGTGCCCTGCTTCGCCGAGATGTCGACGAACATGGTGTCTCCGCCGTATTCCTCGGCGACCAGTCCGTACTCGGTGAGCTGCTGTCGGATCTTCTGCGGATTGGCGCCTTCCTTGTCGATCTTGTTCACCGCGACCACGATCGGCACATCTGCCGCCTGGGCGTGGTTGATCGCTTCCACCGTCTGCGGCATGACGCCGTCGTCGGCTGCGACGACCAGGATCGCGAGGTCGGTGGCCTTGGCACCACGGGCACGCATAGCCGTGAAGGCCTCGTGACCGGGGGTGTCGATGAACGTCACGAGACGTTCGTTGCCCTCGAGCTCGGTGAGCACCTGGTAAGCACCGATGTGCTGGGTGATACCGCCGGCCTCGCCCTCACGGACGTTGGCCTTACGGATCGTGTCGAGCAGTCGGGTCTTGCCGTGGTCGACGTGGCCCATGACGGTGACAACCGGCGGCCGCGATTCGAGATCCTCTTCGCCACCTTCGTCTTCGCCGTAGGTGAGGTCGAAGCTGTCGAGCAGCTCACGGTCCTCGTCTTCAGGGCTGACGACCTGAACGACATAGTTCATTTCGCCGCCGAGAAGCTCCAGCGTCTCGTCGTTGACGGACTGCGTTGCTGTGACCATCTCGCCGAGGTTGAACAGCGCCTGCACGAGTGCTGCGGGGTTCGCATCGATCTTGTCGGCAAAGTCGGACAGCGACGCGCCACGAGCGAGACGGATGGTCTCGCCGTTGCCGCGAGGCAGCCTGACGCCACCGACTGCGGGAGCCTGCATGCTCTCGTACTCGGCGCGCTTGGCCCGCTTCGACTTACGGCCACGACGAACAGCACCGCCGGGACGACCGAAAGCACCAGCTGCTGCGCCGCGCTGGCCCGGACGGCCACCGCCACCGGGACGACCGCGGAAACCACCTGCGGGAGCTGCTCCACCGGGAGCACCTGCACCAGCGCCGGCACCGGGAGCGCCGCCACCGCCACCGCGGTATCCACCGCCGCCACCACCGGGACGACCGCCGGGAGCGCCACCGGGACGGCCCGGACGGCCTGCGCCACCGGGCGCGGGACGAGCGGAACGAGCAGGCATCGCGCCAGGGGTGGGACGAGGAGGCATGGAGCCGGGGCTGGGACGGGGACCGCCCTGACCGGGAGCCGGACGAGATCCGCCCTGACCCGGTGCGGGACGAGGTCCGCCCTGACCCGGTGCGGGACGGGGACCGCCCTGACCGGGAGCCGGACGAGGAGCACCGGGGCGAGGAGCACCGGGAGCCGGTCGCGGCGCGGGACGCTCCGCCGGAGCGGACGAGTAGGGGTTGTTACCGACGCGCGGAGGCTTCGGACCCGGACGGGGACCGCCGGGC
>NZ_JBAQEO010000458.1:0-6062 GCF_049286785.1 Rhodococcus sp. (in: high G+C Gram-positive bacteria)
TATGTGTAGTTTAAGGCACATATCATTCGTTTAATGAGCGAGGAGGTCGCGGATGACCGCGTTCCGGGTTGATCTGAAGTCCCCAGACGTGTACGCCGACGGGGTTCCGCACGAGTTCTTCGACGAACTCCGAAGGAGCTGTCCGGTGTATTGGCAACCGGAGGAGAACGGCACCGGTTACTGGGCCGTGACCACACACGCGGATGTGGTGGCGGTGTCGCGGGACAGCGCCACGTTCTCCTCCGCCGTGGGTACCACGCAGATCGATGATTTCGACGAGGAAACCAAGGCGAAGCAAGCTGCCATGCTCATCAATCTGGATCCGCCGGACCACACCCGACTGCGGCAGTTGGTCAGTCGCGGGTTCACGCCGCGCACGGTCAAGAAGCTCGAGGAGCATATCCGAGAGATCTGTTCGAGGATCGTGGACGAGCTTCTCGACGCGGGCGAGGTCGACTTCGTGCCTCACGCCGCTGCCCCACTGCCACTCGAGGTGATCGCCGCCTTGCTCGGTGCGCCACCGTCGGATGTGGACAGGCTCTACGACTGGTCCAACCGGATGATCGGATTCGACGATCCCGAATACGGCACCACGCAGGCGGACGGCGAGATGGCCGCGATGGAAATCTTTCTGTACGCCAACCAATTGGCGGCACAGCGGCGAATCGAACCCCGTGACGACATCGTCACCAAGCTGGTTCAGCCGGACGAGAACGGTGACACGCTCACCGAGATGGAATTCAACATGTTCTTCGTCCTGCTCGTCGTGGCGGGGAACGAAACGACCCGCAACGCGACGGCGGGCGGCATGCAGGCCTTCATCGACCATCCCGATCAGTGGCGCCGTCTGCAGGCGGAGCCCGGACTCTCCGCCACGGCAGTGGAGGAGATTCTGCGATGGGTCACCCCCGTCATGGATTTCCGCCGAACCGCGACCCGGGACGCCATGATCGGCAACCAGCCGGTCGAGGCGGGCGACAAGGTGGTGATCTACTACCCCAGCGCCAACCGTGACGAGGACGTGTTCGAGGAGCCGTTCCGGTTCGATATCGGGCGGACGCACAACCCGCACGTCGCATTCGGGGGAAGCGGAGTGCACTTCTGTCTGGGCGCACATCTGGCACGTATCGAGCTCAGAATTCTCTTCGAGACCATGGCCGCTCGGATCGACCACGTGGAACCCACCGGTCCGGTCACCCGGTTGCGGTCGAACTTCATCAGCGGCATCAAGTCGATGCCCGTCAGAATCCACCCTCGCGCATGATGAACGGGCCGTGGGCCATTGCTACCCTCGACGGACTGTAGTAGCGTCCAGACACGTGTCCAGTAAGTTGAATTTCGAGTCCACCCGCCGTCGCCTCACCGAGAAGCAGGCCGACACGGTCGACCGGCTCACCAAAGCAGCAGTAGAGGTATTGCGAGAAGAGGGCTTCGCCGGCCTCACCGTTCGCTCGGTGGCCGGAATCGCGGGAGTGGCGCCGGCAACGGCCTACACCTACTTCTCTTCCAAGGAACATCTGGTGGCCGAAGTATTCTGGCGTCGCCTCGCGGCATCACCTCAGCCTGCCGCGGACGGACTCGATCGCACCGGACGCGTGTGTGCCGTACTGCGGCACATCGCACTGCTCGTCGAGGACGAACCCGAACTGGCCGGGGGCGTCACGAGCGCACTGCTCGGCCGGGACCCTGACGTCGAGCACCTTCGCACGCGGATCGGACTCGAGATCCGGAAGCGACTGGCCGATGCGCTCGGGGACGATCCCGACTCGGACGTCCTCGAGGCGCTGGAGTTGCTGTACGCCGGCGGCCTGGTACGCGCAGGCATGGGTTACGGGTCGTACACCGAATTCGCCGATCGACTGGAAACGTCCGCCAAGCTGATTCTGGAGTGATTGCCATGACCCTAGCGTCGATCACCGGAGCGTCACTCGATCCGGTGACCTTCAATCCCTACGATTACGACTTCCATGAGGATCCCTACGTCACGTATCGCCGACTGAGGGAAGAAGCACCGCTCTACTACAACGACCAACTCGAATTCTGGGCGCTGTCGCGTCACGAGGACGTGGTGGCTGCGTTCCGTGACAATGCGAGACTGTCGAGCGCCAATGGCGTCTCCCTCGATCCCGCCGCCTACGGGCCCCACGCGTACAAGACGATGTCCTTCCTCGCCATGGACGATCCGCGGCATATGCGCATGCGGCAGTTGGTCTCTCGCGGTTTCACGCCGCGCCGCGTCAACGAACTGCACGGACGCATCGAGGAGCTGACCACGCAGTATCTCGATCCGGCGATCGCCTCGGGAGAATTCGACTGGATCGGCGAGTTCGCCGGCAAACTCCCCATGGACGTGATCTCGGAACTCATGGGAGTGCCGGAAGCCGATCGGAACGAATTGCGCCGGCTCGCCGACCTGGTGGTCCACCGCGAAGAGGGCGTGCTCGACGTTCCGCACGCTGCGATGGAAGCCTCGCTCTACCTCGTCGGTTACTACGCCGACATGCTCGCCGAGCGTCGGAAGAAGCCCTCGGAAGACCTCACCTCGGCGCTGCTCGAAGCCGAGATCGACGGCGACCGCCTCACCGACGACGAGATCATCGCGTTCATGTTCCTCATGGTGGTGGCGGGCAACGAGACCACCACGAAGCTGCTGGGGAACGCGCTGTACTGGGGTTCACGGTTCCCCGACCAGGCCCGGCTCGTCCTCGACGATCCGGCGCGCGTGCCGGACTGGGTGGAGGAGACACTCCGCTTCGATACCTCGAGCCAAATGGTCGCCCGCACGGCCGCGGTGGATGTGTCGTTCCACGACAAGACGATTCCGGCCGGGGACAAGGTGCTGATCCTCATCGGTTCCGCCAACCGTGACTCGGCCGTGTTCGAGGATGCCGACGAGTACCGCATCGGCCGGGACAGCACCAACAAGCTGGCCAGCTTCGGCGGCGGTACCCACTTCTGCCTGGGTGCCCACATGGCCCGCCTCGAGGCGAAGATTGCGCTGACCCAACTGGTCGAGAAGGTCGAGAGCTTCGAGGTCGACGAAAGTAATTGTGTGCGAGTTCATTCGACGAATGTCCGAGGGTTCGCCTCGGTCCCTTTGAAAGTGCAGGTTCGCAATGCCTAGGTTCGAACCCAATCCGCAACGGCGACCCGCCATCGTCAGTGGTGCATCCTCGGGGATCGGCACCGCGACCGCCTACGCCCTGGCGGAGCTCGGGCATCCCGTGGCACTCGGGGCCCGCCGGGTGGCCGAATGCGAAGAGATCGCGGAAAAGATCCGAAGCAACGGAGGGGAGGCGTTCGCGCATTTCCTCGACGTCACCGACACCTCCTCCGTGGACGCGTTCGTGACCGCGGCCGAGAAGGCTCTCGGACCGGTGGAGATTGCACTGTCCGGGGCGGGCGATCTGGAGTTCTCCACCGTTCACGAGATGGATCCGGATCGGTTCCAGAAGCAGGTCGACGTCCATCTCGTCGGCGCCCAGCGCCTCGCCCACCGGATCCTTCCCGGCATGATCGAACGCAGGCGCGGCGACTTCGTGCTCATCGGTTCGGACTGCGCCGACTCCCCGCGTCCGAGGATGGGTGCGTACAACGCCGCGAAGACCGGGGTCGAGGCGATGGGTCGGCAGTTGCGGATGGAACTGGAGGGTACCGGCGTCCGCGTCTCCACCGTCCGCCCGGGACCCACCCAGACGGCAATGGGGCTGAACGTCACCGAGGAGATCATCGGACCCGTCCTCGAAGACTGGGCCAAGTGGGGTTTCGCCCGCCATTCGTACTTCTTGCGCGCCTCCGCGATCGCTGACGCCGTCGTCGCCACCGTGAGTGCTCCCCGCGGGGCGCACATGGTGCTGATCGAGGTCCAGCCCGAGGCGCCGCTCCGAAAGGAAGATCGATGAATCTACTTCAACCACAACGTGTGTCCGGCGGAGAACTCGAGCACGGCCACCTCGAGGAGCTTCGCACCGACCCCATCGCCCTGATGCGCAGAGTCCGGGAGGAGTGCGGTAACGTCGGGGTCTTCCAGCTCGCTGATCGCAACGTGGTGCTCCTCTCCGGCGCCGAGGCGAACGAGTTCTTCTTCCGCTCGAGTGACGAGGAACTGGATCAGCAGGCGGCGTACCCCTTCATGAAGCCGATCTTCGGCGAGGGCGTCGTCTTCGACGCCAGCCCCGAGCGGCGCAAGGAGATGCTGCACAATCAGGCATTACGCGGCGAGCAGATGAAGGGGCACGCCGCCACCATCGCCGATGAGGTCGACAGCATGGTGTCGCGCTGGGACGACGAGGGTGAAATCGACCTTCTCGAGTTCTTTGCCGAGCTCACCATCTATACCTCGTCGTCCTGTCTCATCGGCAAGAAGTTCCGCGACCAGCTCGACGGCCGATTCGCCCAGCTCTACCACGAGCTCGAGCAGGGCACGGATGCCATCGCGTTCGTCGATCCCTACGCGCCGATCGAGAGCTTCCGTCGCCGTGACGAGGCGCGGGTGAAGTTGGTTGCCCTGGTGCAGGACATCATGACCGGGCGGATCGCCGAGCCGCCGCAGGGCAAAGAGGATCGGGACATGCTCGACGTTCTCGTCTCCATCAAGGACGAGGCCGGCAACGAGAGGTTCAGTGCCGACGAGATCACCGGAATTTTCATCTCGATGATGTTCGCCGGCCACCACACCACGTCCGGCACCGCAGCGTGGACGCTGATCGAACTGCTCCGCCACCCCGATTACATGAAGCAGGTGGTGACCGAACTGGACGGACTGTACTCGGACGGATCGGACATCAGTTTCGGTGCTCTCCGTCAGATCCCGAAACTCGAAGCGGTACTGAAGGAGACGCTGCGACTGCATCCACCGCTCATCATGCTGATGCGCGTGGCGCGCGGTGACTTCGAGGTGGGTGGCTACCGGATTGCCGAGGGTGACCTGGTGGCGGCCACGCCGGCGGTCTCCAACAGAATCCCCGAGGACTTTCCGAACCCGGATTCGTTCGATCCCGAGCGTTACATCGACCCGAATCAGGAAGACATCGTCAACCGGTGGACCTGGATTCCGTTCGGTGCGGGCAGGCACCGGTGCGTCGGTGCGGCGTTCGCATTGATGCAGCTGAAGGCCATCTTCTCGATCCTGCTGCAGGACTGGGAGTTCGAGATGGCTCAGCCATCGGAGACGTACCGCAACGACCACAGCAAGATGGTGGTTCAACTGCAGCAACCCTGCGCGGTGAGGTACCGGAAGCGCAGCAAGTGATGAAGGTGGAAGCCGACCTCGATTTGTGCCAGGGCCACGCTATGTGCGAGCTCGAGGCACCCGACGTGTTCGCCGTGCCGAAGCACGGGAAGGTCGAGATTCTGAATGCGAACCCGCCCGAGACACTGCGTGCGGACGTGGACAGCGCTGTGCGCTTCTGTCCCACCCAGGCCCTGCGGATCGTCGAAGACAACGAAACTTCTGAAGGAGATACGTAATGGCACAGTTCGACCGCGCCGAACTCGACGAGATGGTGCAGCGGTGGGTAGACGAGAACAAGCGGTGTGAGTCGCTCGGCGACTGGAAGCCCCTGGCCGCCATGTACACCGAAGACGCCACGTATGGCTGGAACTACGGCCCGAAGGACGATTTCATGGCCGTCGGCCGGGACGAGATCCGAGACCTGGCGCTGGGCCAGGAAATGGACGGTCTCGAGGGCTGGCAGTACCCGTATCAGCAGGTGGTCGTCGACGACCGGACCGGTGACGTCATCGGGTTCTGGAAGCAGGTGTCGGAGCGGACCCGTGAGGACGGTTCGCATTACGAGGTTCACGGCATCGGTGGAAGCTGGTTCCGGTACGGCGGAAACTTCCAGTGGTCCTGGCAGCGTGACTTCTTCGACTTCGGTAACGTGTCGAGCCTGTTCGTCGAGATGATCACCGACAACGCGCTGTCCGACGGGATGAACGCGCGGATTCAGCGTTCGGCGGGCGGCCGGCTTCCCGGGTGGTACCCGGCAGGTAAGGCCCCGGTGTCGCTGTGGTGAACCCGGCGCGTACCACTGCGTCGTTCGCGGATCTGTCCCGGGAAG
>NZ_JBAQEO010000459.1:0-4594 GCF_049286785.1 Rhodococcus sp. (in: high G+C Gram-positive bacteria)
TACTTCCCCCGCACCCGGATCGACCTTGTTCCCATCCCACTACCGGAGGCCGAGCAGTCGCTCAGTTCAGCCCGTCCAGGAACTCTTCCACCACTTCCCGGTACCGCTCGGGCTGATCGTCGTGGACGAGATGTCCCGCCTGTTCGATACGTACGTATCGGGCACCCCGGCGCCGATCCGCCATCTCCCGCATCTGACCTTCCGGAGTGATGGTGAATTCCCCCTCGATGAGCAGCGCCGGAACGGTGACCGCCGCCCACTGGTTCCAGAAGTGCCGGGTGCCCCACTCCTGTGAGATGTCACGGAAGGTGGCGACGTCGCCGTGCAGATACCATCCGTCGGCCCGTTCCTGGAAGGAATCCAGAAAGTACTGTCCCGCAACGGGTCCGAAGAAGTCGAGGACGGCCCGACGAGACGGGAACGGCTGGGGCCAGTCCGAGACCATCGCCGCCCAGTCATCGGCGGTCCGGCCCCGGAAATCCGGGGCCATGTCCTCGAGCACCAGAGCCGAAACCTTCTCCGGGAATGCGGCGGCGAGACACCACGCGTGCAGGGCGCCCATCGAATGGCCGATCACCACACAAGGCTCGGTGAGCGGCACGAGCGCGGCGGCGAGATCGTCCACGAAGGCTTCCGTCGACAGCCGTTCGGGTGCAGGTCGTCCATGCCCGGCGGCGTCGAACGTGTAGACGTGGCCGTGCTCGCGCAACCACGGAACGTGCCGGCGCCACGTCCTCGCGCTGCCCATCAGACCGTGTAACAGCAGAATGGGACGTCCGTCCCCGCCCTCGTCGCGCACAGCGCTCGCATGCAACACCACAACTCGACGCTAGCGGAGTAATCTCCCCCGCATGGCAGTGGTAAAGATCAACGCAATCGAAATCCCGGAGGGCGCAGGCCCCGAACTCGAAAAGCGCTTCGCGGCGCGCGCGCACGCCGTGGAGAACTCCCCAGGCTTCCTGGGCTTCCAGTTGTTGCGCCCGGTCAAGGGCGAGAACCGCTACTTCGTCGTCACCCAGTGGGAGAACGAGGAAGCATTCACGGCGTGGCGGGACGGTCCGGCCCGTGAAGCGCACGCCGGTGAGCGGCAGAAGCCCGTCGCATCCGGAGCGTCGTTGCTCGAGTTCGAGGTAGTACTCGACGTCGCAGCCGCCAAGAGCTGAACCCCGAGGGCCGACCCGGGGATTGACACGGCCGTAGGCCGAGTGCGAAAGTTCGCAGGACAATAGCGATGGTCGGCAGGAATCCGGTAGAACTCCGGAGCGGTCGCGCCACTGTACTCAGCCAGACACTGTGGCCATCGCCTGGATCTAAGGGACGCGAAATCCCAGGAGGAACCATGGCACTCGTTTACGCACCCGGCTCTTCGGTCGATTCGACCAGGCTTGCCGTCATCTCTTTCGCGATCGTTCTGTTCGCGATGCTTGCCCTCTACATTGTGGGATTCGACCAGGGCGCGGTCTCGCGCAGCGGCATGTACATGCATGAACTGATGCATGACGGCCGCCACCTCCTGGGTCTCCCATGCCACTGACAGAATCCTTCGCGAAACTCCTCATCCGCGGACTGCTCGCCGGACTGATCGCGGGCATCCTCGCCGGCGGCGTCGCCTTCGTCCTCGGTGAACCGCACATCGACTCGGCCATCGCACTCGAGGAAGCCGCGGGCGGGCCCGAGCATTCGCACGAGGCCACCGAGTCGGCGGCGGGCGGCCACTCCCATGGCGACGAAGACGCCCTGGTCAGCAGGGACGGCCAACGGTTCGGCCTGTTCCTCGCGACGACGCTGGCCGGCTTGGCCCTCGGCGCCATCGTCTCTGTGGTGATCAACTACGCCCGGCGGGTGACAACCCTGGCGGGTCCGCTGCTCGCCTTGGCAACGGCCGGACTCGGATGGCTTGCCATCGAGGCCGTGCCCTTCTTCAAGTACCCCGCCAACCCGCCCGCGGTCGGTGACCCGGACACGATCAATGAGCGCACCTGGCTGTGGCTCGCCGCTGTCGCTCTGGGTCTGCTCGGCGTCGTGGCCTCGGTCTTCGCGGCAAAGGCAGTCGCCGCTCAGGAATTCCTGTCGGTGCGGATCGCCGCACCGGTCGCCGCGTTCCTCGTCGTGGTCACCATCGGTTATCTCGTTCTCCCCTCTGTCAACGAGGTGGGCAACGACTTCCCGCCGGTGCTGCTGTGGGAGTTCAGGCTCTCCTCGTTCGCGACCCAGGCAGCCCTGTGGCTCGCACTCGGTGTGGCATTCGCATTCCTCACCGAGCGCGCCGCGCGATCGAAGACGTCGACGACGACCGCGGTGGCCTGATTCGGCTGGTTGCCGGCGGATTCCAACACTCGGTCCAGACCCACCGGTGAATCACCCGCCTTTCGCCGGCACCCTCAACCGACCCTCGTAGCGCGTCACGTCTCCGGCCTCTGGGCCGTTCGGTCCTCGCGTTGTCTTGGTCTCTCACGGTCCATTTACAAGCTCCGTCTTCGACCGGCCGGCGCAGTGCTCGGATCGAGACGACAGGGGTAACGTCGAAATGGTCGTGCCGCTGATCGTGGGGCGTCTCCGCAATGCCCTCGCAGTGCCCTTGTTCGGCGGGTGCGCATTCATGGGAGCCGAACACCCAAGGGGCCACTGATGGTTTACGTCTCATCACCGAGGAGATCCATCGAATCACTCGGGCTCACGCTCGTTGCATTCGGCGTCGTCCTGCTCGCCCTGCTCACTCTCTATCTGGTCGGATTCGACCAGGGAGCAATCTCCCGGAGCGGCATGTACCTCCACGAATTGATGCACGACGGCCGCCACCTGCTGGGACTCCCCTGTCACTAGATCCGGAGCCGACGATGACCTCTCCTGCCGAATTCGAAGCGCACGCGAACCAGGTGGCCGAGTACCTTCCCGCTCACCATGTCGTAATGGATTCGCCCTATCGGATCTCCAATTCCTCCTTCGATGCCCTGCGGCACGTTCTTCACGACGTCGGGGGTCAGCCTGCACTCCCGGTCGCATACGAGGAGAAGGTCGAAGAAGACTGGGAGATGAGCACCTACGTCACCTGTGAATGCCTGGGATGGCGTGGTGTCTGGAACTCCGAGGAGCGCCGACGAGCCGAGAACGATCTGGGCGCGACCCTTTACTTCGGGCTGCCGTACTACGCTCGCTGGATCACGGTGGCCGCCAAGACCCTGATCAACAAGGGCCTCATCACACCGGACGAACTCTCCGCCAAGATAGACGAGGTCCGGCGCCGGGCGAGTGGAGAACAGTCATGACGAAATTCCGGATCGGCGACCGCGTCACGGTGAAGGATGCGACGTCGATGTTCCACACCCGCACGCAGGCGTTCATCCGAGGGCACACGGGAGTGGTCGTCGAACACCGGCCCGAATGGGTCATCCCGGAGGACGAGGCGTGGGGGCGTGTCGACGACGGGCGGAGAGAACCGTTCTACGTGGTGCGGTTCAAGCAGACCGAACTGTGGCCCCGCTACACAGGATTCGAGATCGACACTCTGGAAACCGAATGTTCCGAGCGCTGGCTCGAGCCGGCGGATGCGGGAGGGGCGGAGACATGACACATTCGCACGACGACCATGCGCCGATCCAGGCGTCCGAGGAAATCAGCGAGTTCGAGATCCTCGAAACCGCCATCAGGGAACTCTCGATCGAGCACGGACTGTTTTCGCGCGAAGATCACCGCCGATTCTCCGAATGGGCCGAATCCGTAGGGCCTTCGGGCGGTTCGAGGCTTGTCGCCAAGGCGTGGGTGGATCCCGAGTTCAAGCAACGCCTGCTCGCCGACGGCACCGAGACCTGCAAGGAAGTGGGAATCGACTGGCGAGATCCGACGGGATCGGGAACGCCCAGCGACTACACGTACTTCTACGTCCTGGAGAACACACCGAAGGTACACAACGTCATCGTCTGCACCTTGTGCTCCTGCTATCCGCGCCCCGTGCTCGGCATGTCACCCGACTGGTACCGGACACCCAACTACCGGCGGCGAATGGTTCGATGGCCCCGCGAGGTGATCGCCGAGTTCGGTTTGCATTTTCCACCGGATGTGGAAGTGCGCGTGCATGATTCGAATCAGAAGTCGCGATTCATGGTGATGCCGATGCGTCCCGACGGGACCGAGGGCTGGACCGAGGAACAACTCGCCTCGATAGTCACCCGGGACACCATGATCGGCGTGGCCGTGCCGCAGGTCGACTGGACCGCCACAACACCCCCGACGGGCAGCGGAGGAGGCACGCCATGACGGCCGACAAAGGCTACGACGTCATCCTCGACACCTTGACACCGGCCACGACCAGAGACGACATCACGCTCCCGGATCTCGACCGCAAGCCCGACCCTTGGGAGTCGAGCATGCAGGCCACCGCCGAATGCCTGTCCTGGCGCGGAGCCTGGGACAATCTCGACAGACGCCGCACCGAAGACACACTCGGCGAAACCGTATACAGCGACTTTCCCGTTCGCGCGCGTTCGGTGGTGGCCACCGCGCACGCGCTGATCGACAAGGGAATCATCAGCCCGGACGAACTGCAGGCCAAGATGGAAGAGGTGCGCGCGCGGTTCAACCGTCGGTGACGCTCCCC
>NZ_JBAQEO010000460.1:0-2770 GCF_049286785.1 Rhodococcus sp. (in: high G+C Gram-positive bacteria)
CCGCATATCCCCGCCAGGCGCGGATGAGCGTTTCCTGGAGTTGGTCCTCGGCGTCGTGAAGCGAGCCCATCATGCGATAGCAGTGAGCGAGTAATTCACGCCGGTAGGGATGGGCGAGCGCGAGGAAATCTTCGTCGAGCGACCCGGCAGCCGTCATGGTTGGAGCTTACTGCGATGCTCCGACAGATGCCGCCCTCACGCTCGCCGCGCTGCGACCCGTCTCAGCCGACCAGCGGCGTGCCGGTCTCGAGGAGCGTCTTGAGACCGCTCAGCACCTCGTTCCAGCCGCCGCCCGCACCCTCGGACTCCAGCTTGCCTGCCGTCATCGCCGCGAGGCCGGGCGCGTTGGTGAGATCGTGCGTCACCGTCAGTTTGGTGACGGCGGGCCGGGACGTTTCCGCAATCTCGTAGGTCAGCGTGGTGAACCCCTCGACCTCGTCGGGAGACATCAGCATGCGCCAGGTCTGGACCAGCCGGTTCGGCGGATGCGATTCGATCACCTGTCCGTCGATGATGATGTCCGGGATGCCCGGATATTCTTTCATCGCCGCATCCGGGCGGGACACGAACTTGCCGCGCGGCCGGAGGTCGTAATCGACGAGGCCGCCGTAGCCGTACCTCTCCGACCATTCCGGCTTGGTGATGGCGTCCCAGATCGCCTGCGGCGTCGCCTTGATATAGACGCTGTAAAGCTGGAACAGGTCGGTGGTGGTGTCGGATGTGGTCATTTCTCTTCCTCCAGTTCGGTTTTCAGCTGAGCGAGCGCCGTGGCGTGGCGTTCGGTGTACTTGTCGATCCACCGGTCGTGGATGAGCCGAATGGGCACCGGATTCAGATAGTGCAGCTTCTCCCGGCCGGAGCGGCGCGCGACGACGAGTCCCGCGTCTTCGAGCACGCGCAGATGTTTCATGACCCCGAAGCGCGTCATCTCGACCTGCGATTCGAGCTCGGTGAGCGTCTGCCCGTCGTGGGCGAACAACCGGTCGAGGATCAGCCGGCGGGTGGGATCCGCCAGAGCCTTGAAGACCCGGTCGTCGTCCATACAACGACGATAGGTGACCATTTAGTCACATGTCAACGGGCGGGTTACCCGTTCCTTCGATTTCGCCCGCCATTCATCTGCGCGTCGGGGTGCGTCGCCGATGCCCACACGTTCGGTGCCTACCGTCCGAAGGTCCGGTTCATATCCATGGAGGTAGCAGATAGTGACCACTTCATCGCTCAATCGGCGCGGGTTCCTGGGCCGCACGGCACTCACCGGCCTCGGCGTCGCGCTCGCAGGCAGCGTCGACGCACTGGTCCGGCCGGCTCTCGCGGCGGCGTCGGCACCCGGACAGGCGATCGGCTACGGTCCGCTCGTCCGCGATCCCAAGGGGATTCTCTCACTGCCGGTGGGCTTCTCGTACACTGTGGTCGCTCGTTCGGGTGAGACGCAGATGGATGGTGGTGCTCCGGTTCCGAGCGACCCCGACGCCATCGGTGTGTTCGCGGGTGCTGCCGGCTCGGTGCTGATCACCAACCATGAGATCGGAAAGGACGAGCCGTTCGCTGTCCCGGTGGTGGAGGGTCTCACCTACGACACGGGGGCGCGCGGCGGCACCACCACCACCGTGGTGGGCGCGAACGGACAGTGGCAGAGCCAGTACGTCAGCGTCGCGGGCACCGTGAACAACTGCGCCGGCGGCATCACGCCGTGGGGCACTTGGCTCACGTGCGAGGAGACGGAAGCGCGGGCGGGCTCGAAGGGCTTCACGCTCGATCACGGTTACGTTTTCGAGGTGGATCCTGCGAGCCAGGAAGCGAACATGGGCAAAAGCCCTGTCGCGCTGAAGTTCCTGGGACGGTACGCGCACGAAGCCGTGGCGGTGGACCCGCAGTCCGGTGCCATCTACCTCACCGAGGACGCCGGAGAGCCCAACGGACTGTTCTACCGCTGGACGCCGCCTGCCGGTTTCCGCGGAGGTCCGAACGCGCTGCGTGAGCTGGCACAGTCGACGGGCGGCGACACCGCCGGGTCGTTGCAGGCGATGACATGTTTCGCCGACGGCGCGCACGTCCCGGATCTGTCGCAGGCCACCGCGCCGGGCGTTCGGTACACGGTGCAGTGGATCGATGTTCCCGACCGCGACGCCAAGAGCACCCCGGTGCGCGAACAATTCACCAATGACCAGGTCACCCGCAGCCGCAAGCTCGAGGGGCAGTGGTGGGGCGACGGCGGAACCTATTTCGTCGCCAGCTTCGCCCGTATGAGCGATGGCAGCACCGCGGAGCACGACGGGCAGGTGTGGTTCTACGATCCGGCGACCGAGACGGTGACGTTGAAGACGCTGTTCGGGGTGAACCCGGACCCCAGCATCGACACCGGAAACTACGACGGCCCCGACAACATCACCGTCTCCCCGTACGGCGGCGTGATCCTCGCCGAGGACGGCGAAGGCGTCAGCCATCTTATCGGCGTCACTGCGGAGGGGGAGCCGTTTGCGCTGGCTCGTAACGACCTGAACGACAGCGAATTCTGCGGTCCGGCGTTCAGCGCCGACGGCCGGGTCCTGTTCGCCAACATCCAGTCTCCCGGCTTGACGCTGGCGATCACGGGTCCCTGGCGCCGGCCGACGAACTCGATGTTCGGTTCCTGATCCCCGCTCCCCTTGGGCGATAGGGCGGGTAGGGCGGAATTTCAGCGGAGCAGGGCACCGTTGCCGGTGTCCGACATATGACCGCCGCCGAGTACGCCGGCCACCTGCTCTTCACTCAGGCCGAGTTCGCGCAG
>NZ_JBAQEO010000461.1:0-4818 GCF_049286785.1 Rhodococcus sp. (in: high G+C Gram-positive bacteria)
TTCCGGGTCGTCGAGGTATCCGAGCATCACGTTCTCACCCCGCACGAGGATCTCGCCCCGATCACCGATCCGCACTTCCATGCCGGGAATCGCGCGTCCCGACGTGGTCGCCACCGTCACCGGGTCGTCGTCGGTGCGGCACATGGTGACCACCACCGCCTCCGTCTGGCCGTAGGCGGTGAGAACGGCATCGAAGCTCAGTTCGGATTGCATGCGCTCGACGAGCGCCACCGGCACGGCCGCCGCACCGGTGACAGCCACCCGCAGGCTCGAGAGGTCGTACTTCGGACGGTCAGGATGGTCGAGGATCGACTGGAAGATGGTGGGCGCGCCGGGGAGCACGCTGATCTTCTCGGCCGCGATGACGGCCATCACCTTCGGGACATCGAACACGGCCATCGGGACGACGGTGGCACCGTTGAGAAGGCACACCATGAATCCGGCCTTGTAGCCGAACGTATGGAAGAACGGGTTGATGATGAGGTAGTTGTCGTCGCGGGTCACCTCGGCGCATTCGCCCCACGCGCCGGCGATGCCCACCGTCTGCCGATGTGCGGACATCACGCCCTTGCTGCGACCGGTGGTGCCCGAGGTGAACATGACGTCGGAGATGTCGTCGGGGGAGACGGCCGCCGCCCGGGCATCGGCTTCGTCCCGGGTCTCGTCCGACGCGAGGGCGAGGAAGTCGTCCCAGTCGTCGACTCCCGGGGCCGGGACGTCGCCGCCGTCGAGTGGAACGCGGACGACCGTGGGCAGGTCGAGAGTGCTCGATGCGTCGCGCAGTGCCGCATAGCGATCGGAACCGAGGAAGTTGCCGGCGACCACCAGGGCCGAGGCCTTGGTGCGTTCGATGAGGTCCAGGGCCTCGGTGGCGGTGTAGCGGGTGTTGACCGGGATCAGCGTGGCCCCGGCGTAGTGGAGGCCGAGCGCGGCGATCATCCAATGGAAGGTGTTGGGCGCCCATACAGCGACCCGATCACCCGACTGGACCCCACGTGCACACAGTGCCGCGGCGAAATCTCGGACGCGGTCGTGGAGTTGTGTGAAGGTCAAACGGACGTCACCGTCCGATACGGCCACCAGATCGCCGTAGTCGCGTGCCGCCCGTGTGAGGGCGGCCGGAGTGGTTGTCGGTTGTTCGGTCACTGCGCGGTTCACCTATCTCGACGCTACCTACCTACCTAGCAAGTGCTTGGTAGGTTATCTTACAGACGTGGACCAGAGCGAGAGCCCGGATGGGCTGATCACCGACGACGACTTTGCGCAGGCGGTCAGAACCTGGCTTGCCGACAATCTGACCGGAGATTTCGCCCGTCTGAAAGGCAAGGGCGGGCCGGGCAGTGAACACGAGTACTTCGAGGAACGTCTCGCATGGGACCGTCACCTCGCGGCCGCGGGCTGGACTTGCCTGGGCTGGCCCAAGGAATACGGCGGGCGAGGTGCCGATTTGGCCCAGCAGGTGGTGTTCCATCAGGAGTACGCGAAGTCGGGTGCCCCCGCGCGGGTCAGTCACGTCGGCGAGGAACTGCTCGGACCGACGCTGATCGCGTTCGGCACCGAAGAGCAGAAACGCCGCTTCCTTCCGGGCATCAACACCGTGGCGGAACTGTGGGCGCAGGGATACTCCGAGCCGGGCGCCGGTTCGGACCTTGCCAACGTTTCCACCACGGCACGGCTCGAGGGCGGCAAGTGGGTGATCAACGGCCAGAAGGTGTGGACGTCCCTCGCGCACGTCGCGCAGTGGGCCTTCGTCGTGTGCCGCACCGAACCGGGCTCCAAGCGGCATCAGGGACTCAGCTTCCTGTTGGTGCCACTCGACCAGCCCGGCGTCACGGTACGTCCCATCCAGCAACTCACCGGCACCTCCGAGTTCAACGAGGTGTTCTTCGACGACGCCGTCACGGACGCCGATCTGGTCGTCGGTGAGCCGGGTGACGGCTGGCGTGTGGCGATGGGGCTGCTGACATTCGAGCGTGGCGTGTCGACCTTGGGCCAGCAGATCGGTTTCGCCCGCGAACTGCAGGGCGTCGTCGATCTGGCGAAGGCAAATGGTTCGGCTGCCGACCCGAACATTCGCGAGAAGATCGCCCGCGCCTGGGTGGGGCTGCGCGTCATGCGTGCGCACGCCATGCGCACGCTCGAGGCCGTCGATGCCGGAACCTCCGGGTCCGAAGCCTCGGTGGCCAAGCTGCTGTGGGCCAACTGGCACCGCGACCTCGGACAGCTGGCAATGGAGGTGCAGGGCGCGGCGTCACTGCTCGCACCGGGCACCGATTCGGTCGGTTCGCCGTCCGACATCACCGACCCCGAGCATCTCGAACTGGGCGATTGGCAGCGGCTGTTCCTCTTCACTCGCGCCGACACGATCTACGGCGGGTCCAACGAGATTCAGCGCAACATCATCTCCGAGCGAGTGCTCGGACTACCCCGAGAGGCACGACCGTGACCACAACCCCCGCGTCACCCCTGGCCGTCGCTCCTGACGAGATCGAGGGTCACAACCTGTTGAAGGGCAAGAAGGTGGTCGTCACCGCGGCCGCCGGCACCGGCATCGGCTTCGCGTCCGCGCGCCGTGCCCTTCTCGAGGGTGCCGACGTGCTGGTGTCCGACTGGCACGAACGCCGTCTCGGTGAGACTCGGGAAAAACTGGCCGTCGAGTTCCCGGGCCAGACCGTCGAGGCACAGACGTGCGACGTGTCGAGCACCGAGCAGGTCGACGCGCTCATCACCCAGGCCGCCGGAAAGCTCGGCCGGATCGACGTGCTGATCAACAACGCCGGCCTCGGCGGCGAGACCCCGCTGGTCGACATGACCGACGAGGAATGGGACCGCGTTCTCGACATCACCCTCAACGGAACGTTCCGCGCCACTCGCGCAGCGCTGCGCTACTTCAAGGGCGTCGAACACAACGGCGTCCTGGTGAACAACGCATCCGTTCTCGGCTGGCGGGCGCAGCATTCGCAGGCGCACTACGCCGCCGCGAAGGCCGGGGTCATGGCGCTGACCCGCTGCAGTGCGATCGAGGCGGCGGAGTACGGCGTCCGGATCAACGCCGTGGCCCCGTCCATCGCGCGGCACGCCTTCCTCGCGAAGGTGACGAGCGAGGAACTGCTCGACAAGCTGGCGTCGGACGAGGCGTTCGGTCGCGCGGCCGAGGTTTGGGAGATCGCCGCCACCATCGCAATGCTCGCCAGCGACTACACCACGTACCTCACCGGGGAGGTCGTCTCGATCTCCTCTCAGCGTGCGTAGGCGTCATAGGGCCCAATACCCTAGCAAGCGCTTGGTTGATAAGATGTTGCGATGACTCCAGCGCATGGCATCGACGAGCCGGCAGGGAAGACCGGACGCCGGGCCGAACTGCTCGAGATCGCCGCCGGCCTGTTCGCGAAACGTGGTCTGCGGGCCACGACGGTCCGCGACATCGCCGACGCGGCCGGCATCTTGTCGGGCAGCTTGTACCACCACTTCGACTCCAAGGAGTCGATGGTCGATGAAATCCTACGGGTCTTTCTCGACGATCTCTTCGGCAAGTATCGCGAGATCGTCGCGTCCGGCCGCGGCGCCCGCGCAACACTCGAGGCGCTGATCACCGCGTCCTACGAGGCTATCGACGCGTCGCATTCCGCGGTCGCCATCTACCAGGACGAGGTGAAGCATCTCGTTGCCAACGAGCGGTTCGCCTACCTGTCCGAACTCAACGTCGAGTTCCGCCAACTGTGGTTGGGGGTGCTCGAACGGGGTGTGAAGGACGGCAGCTTCCGTCAGGACATCGATATCGAACTCGCGTTCCGCTTCCTGCGCGACACCGCGTGGGTGGCTGTCCGCTGGTACCGGCCCGGAGGGTCACTGACCATCGACACCGTTGCCAAGCAGTATCTCGCGATCGTCCTCGACGGCCTCGCGAGCCCCAGAACCAGTGACTAGGAGAACCGACATGACCGAGGCATACATCGTCGATGCCGTCCGCACACCGATCGGCAAGAAGAACGGTGGATTGTCCGGCGTGCACCCCGCGGATCTGGGTGCGCACGTCATCAAGGCGATCGTCCAGCGCACGGGCATCGACCCGGCCGGGGTCGACGACGTCGTCTTCGGTTGTGTCGACGCGATCGGCGGACAGGCCGGCAACATCGCGCGCACCGCATGGCTGGCCGCCGGGTTCCCGGAAGAGGTTCCGGGCGTGACCGTCGACCGTCAGTGCGGATCGAGCCAGCAGGCCGTGCACTTCGGGGCGCAGGCGATTCTCAGCGGCACCGCCGACCTCATCGTCGCGGGCGGCGTGCAGAACATGAGCCAGATCCCCATCGCATCGGCGATGACAGTGGGGCAGCAGTACGGATTCGAGACACCGTTCGGTGGATCGAAGGGCTGGGTGGAGCGTTACGGCGACCAGGAAGTGTCGCAGTTCAAGGGCGCCGAGATGATCGCCGAGAAGTGGGATGTCAGCCGTGAGGAACTCGAGCGGTGGGCTCTGCAGAGCCATGAGCGGGCCAAGACGGCCATCACGGAAGGCCGATTCGAGCGCGAGATCGTGCCGTTCGGTGATGTGACGACCGACGAGGGCCCGCGCGAGACGAGCCTCGAGAAGATGGCCGGACTGCAGCCGCTCCTCGACGGTGGCCGTCTCACCGCCGCGGTCGCGAGCCAGATCTCCGACGGTGCCAGCGCAGTCCTGCTCGCGTCACCCGAAGCCGTCGAGAAATACAACCTGACCCCGCGCGCCCGCATCCACCACCTCAGTGCGCGCGGTGCCGACCCGATCTTCATGCTCAGCGCCCCCATTCCGGCGACGCAGTACGCGCTGGCGAAGACGGG
>NZ_JBAQEO010000462.1:0-2328 GCF_049286785.1 Rhodococcus sp. (in: high G+C Gram-positive bacteria)
GCCGCGGGCCACAGACTGCACAAGACGACGAGAATGGCTGTCAGGGGGGCTAATACGACGATGAAATGGACGAGTAGCGCATGTACGGGCAGGCCGTTGACGGTAGACACGCGTGCATTGTTTCGCAGCTGCGCTGAGAAGACGCTGAGGACTGGCCGGACGGCAAGACCTCCCGCAACCGATGGGCAGCCTCGAAATGGCTCTGGCGCTCATGCACAACGATCATGTTTCTGCGTTCTTGGGGAGTGAGCACCGGGGATGATCGCGGAAAGATAACGTTCTGATAACGTCGAGGTCTCGACTCGGGCAGCGCTCGAACCGCTCGGGTGAACGCTGAGGGCGACTGCCATGAACAGACCGCATCGCGTCAGCTCCTGACAAATGACGTAGGGAAGCCGAATATGAAGACCCACCACCGGCGCAGGGCTGTGGGTGCACTCGCGTGGACGCTCGCCTGCGGGTACGTCATGGCCGAAGTCCTGAGCGCCGGCGCGTGGACCACCCCGTACAGCTTCGTCCACAACTCGATCAGCGATCTCGGTGTCACCACCTGCACCGCGATGTCGTGCTCGCCGCTGCATGCGCTCATGAATTTGTCTTTCGTCGCCATGGGACTGCTGATGATTGTCGGTGCACTGCTGTTGCGTGGACACCTTCCGCACGGACGGTTGCATATTTGGGTCGTCGCGCTGACCGTGATCACCGGATTGAGCACCGCGGCGACGGGATTGTTTCCGACGAACCACGGGCCGATGATCCATCTGGCGGCTGTTCTGCCGGGGTTCGTTGCCCGGCACATCGTGCTCGTGTTGCTGGCCTGGGGGCTGTGGAACCATCGACGATGGGCCGCGCTGTGGTCGACGGCATGTGCACTGGCCGGACTTGCCGGTGCGGTGCTTCTGGCCTTTCCGAGGGTGCATTTCGGTGTAACCGAGCGGATAATCCTGTACCCGTTGCCAATCTGGATGGGGGTTACCGGGGCAGCGGTGTTATTCGGGGTGGTCCGTGAGATCGTATTGTCCGGTCCAGGCGGCGCCATCCTGCCTGTGTCTGCTCGGTTCGGCCGCGGTCTTGGTGTCAGCCCTCTACCGGTGTTTGCCGGGGCCGCCGGCGGTCTCCGACGACGCGACGAGAAGTGATCCCATCGACTGCATTCCGGCGTGGTGGAGCGGAGAGTCAGTCAATCCAGTGTCGAATTCACACGGCAGATTCCGTCGTGATGCCGTCACCCCCAGCCGATCGGCGGAGGCAATCGCGGTGTTCGGTGGTTGTCTGCACCCGGGGCATCAGGGCGACATAGACAGAGGATCCGACCACGACGACGGTGCCGCCGAGCAGGATGCCGCCGACGACGTCAGTGAGCCAGTGCTCGCCGAGGTACAGGCGGGTAGCGGCCACCAGCACCGTCAGGACACCGGCAGCCAGCAGCAGGGCCCACCGGCGCCCGGCCGGCAGACCGTATCCGAGTGCGACGGCGATCATGCCGAACCCGGCCATCGCGCCGGTGGCGTGCCCGGACGGAAACGAATAGTCGGTTTCGGCCAGAACCTGTGTCACCAGGGGCGGACGTCCCCGTTCGACCAGAGTCTTGACAAGGGCCGAGGCCGATACCGCGGCGACGACCGAGCCGATCAGGACGACCGCAGGCACGAGCGACCGCGCCCGCCTGGACAGGACCGCGCCGACGACGACCACGACGAGCAGGATGCCGGCCGTACCCCCGGCGTCGGTGACGGCGATGGCGGGTCCGGTCAGCCACACGGTGCGATGATCGGTCAGCCAGTTCAACACCGCTTCATCCGCACCGGTGGCCCTGCCCGCGACTTTCGTCCGATAGGCGAGCGCGCCGAACATGACCACCAGAGCCGCCGCCCGGACCCCGGTCACCGTCCACGCAGGCTCGTTCTCACGACGTTCCCGGCGCACCCACATCCACGCCGAGGCGGCAACGAACACCGCGGCTCCGGCGAAGAGCAGAACCAGGGCAGATGCGGCGAGCTGTGTTGCTGCTTCTCTCACGCCAGGAGTATCGGTGCGGGTCGCTGTGGTGACGCTGAGAGCGGTTTCGACCGCGTGGGGACGCCGCCGGGAATGATGACGGTATGACACCCGTGCCGACCTGGGTCCGACCTTCCCTATGGGGCATACCGATCCGGTCCGCCCTGACGGCCGCCGCGGTCGTGGCCGTCGCGCTGCTGTTCGGCCTGGTGGGTTTGGTGATGGTGCTGAACAGTTCTCTGCTGTCGGCACTGGACGACGCCGCGACCGCCCGCGCCGAGGACATCGTCGCCCAGTTGCGTGGAGGGTCTCCCGACGGCCTCGACAGCC
>NZ_JBAQEO010000463.1:0-2034 GCF_049286785.1 Rhodococcus sp. (in: high G+C Gram-positive bacteria)
GGGCGGAGTCGGCGACGACGGTGACGCCGCACCGCGCCAGCCACTCCTCCAGCTCGTCCCGCGGCATCGACACCGCGGTCGCGACATCGTCGAGCGCCACCACACCGTTCGACGACTCGAAATCTTCGAGCAGGGTCTGCGTGCGCTTCATCGCGGCCGACACGCTGGGTGCGGCGGCCCAGCCGTCGGTGACCTCGAAGTAGTCGTCGAGACGGTCGAGAACCAGCCACAACGGGACATGCAGGCTCGGCACCTCGGCCGCGATGACGGGGTGGACGGCAAGCAACCGGTGAAGGGACGCGACCGGCTGGATCTCGACGCGCAGGCTCGCCAGCAGGTTCCCGACGGCGGTCCCGAAGCCGCAGGCCGCGTTGAGTGTGGCCTTGATGTCCGCTTCGATCTGCCCGACACGACCGGAGCTGAGTCCCAGCTTGGCGCCGACGGCACCGAGCCGCATCGGTTCGGACGCGAGCAGACGCTCGTGGAGGATGAGCGACTCGCGCTCACCGAGCTGGGTGATCAGGTTCTCGATCTCGTCGACGGCGTCGCCACGGTCGCCTTCGGGCAGGTCGGCCGGTGTCACCGCGTTGAGCCGGGCCGCGAGCTCCTGGATCGGCTCGGGTGATTCGTCGTCGATCTCGACGGTGATCAGTGGCCGGTCACCGTGGCCACGGGCGCGTCGCCAGACCGACAACTGCTGAAGGTCGTCGACGAGCGCCGTGATGACCGGCGGCGTGTCCGGCACGTCGTCCGCTTCGATCCGGGCCCCCAGGTCCCGCACCACTGTGCAGCTGAGGAGGCTATGGACGATGTCCTGGATCGTCTGAGCGCTGGTGCCTCGGATTCCGAACAGGTCGGTGACGGTGTGAGGCAGCAGGCCGGCGAGCGTGGGCTCGGACGTCAAACGCCGCAGAGCCGTGGTGGCGCGGGAGTCGAGGACGAGCGCGGCGACCGGCAGCGCGGCGTCGAGCGAGGGAAAGCTGGCTGCCAGCGCCGCGGGCGCATGGTGGACGACGTAGAGCGCGGAGAGCTCGTCGAGGACCTTTTCCAGGTCGACCTCGAGAGCGGTGAACGACGGCGATTCGCTGAACCACCAGTCCGGCGACGGCGCCAGCGGCTCGAGCAGCGCCGCGCGATCGGAAACGTAGTCATCCAGCCAGGGCAGCAACTCCACCCACAGCGTCTCGCTCAGCGCACCGGCGGAAAGCGCGTTCACCCCCATCGACACCGCACACTCCACTCGCGAACACTTGGAGTCGCTCCGAGACGATCCAACCCCTGTACCCGTGACAAGCTACTCCAGCGACAAACCGGGTGCAGTGTGGGAGGTGGCTTCACCCGCAATACAACAGCGCACACACGCTCAACCGTCCTGCCCTCGCTGAACTCGACGTTCCCCATCCCTCGCCTGCCCCTCGGCGCTATCGAGGTGAGTTCGGTCGGCGCGCGGTCAGGCGAAGCCAGCGGCAAGTAGTCGGACCCTGCCTCCCCGATGACCACGACGACCTACCAGGCTTCGAGGACGGGTAATACTCCGTCGGGTTCCCCAGAATCTCGTCAATGCGCAGTTCCTATCTGGCGTGGTAGAGAAGTACCACAGCCAGGTCAATGAGATCGTGCGGCGAACACCATTCTCCTGCTGGCCGCTCGCAAGATGAGTGGTTCGACGACCTGCAAAGCCGAGGCTAGTACGATCCGAGAATCTGAGAACCTGCCCGTGTTCCGGCGGTTCGCGTATGGGGATGGGTGAAGACATGAAGCGGAAGCGTCGGTTTGAGCGGCTAGCGAATCAAGCGAAGGCGTACCGATCCGAGTTGCGGGCAAAGGTCTCGGAGTTCGCGAAGCAGTTTGAACAGCCACCTAGCCAACTTTGCGCAGACCCAACGTATGTCAGAGAGCTTCAACGCCATGTCTTCGATCCCCACGTCAAGCCGATCAACGAACTTGTCGACAGACTGCGCATTGAACATCCTGACAGCTTCGTACCGTATGTCGCACCGACCTACGGCGGTGTGAACGCACGCGTACTTGCCC
>NZ_JBAQEO010000464.1:0-4572 GCF_049286785.1 Rhodococcus sp. (in: high G+C Gram-positive bacteria)
AGGTCACCCAGTTCCTCCAGAACAATCGCGGGGCACTGACCACCGATGTGGGCAAACTGACCGATATCACCCGGCTGCTCGTCGATCGCGAAGACACCCTCGCTTCGATCCTCCACACCGCTCCCACCACGCTCTCGAACTTCTACAACACTTACGACCCCGACTCGAACTCACTGACCGGGGCGCTGGCCGTCTCCGACATTCCCGATCCGCGATCGTTGATCTGCGCCCTTCTCACCACGGCCAACGCACCGGCTGACGAATGCGCGAAAGCCACCGGTGCGCTCGCCACCGGCCTGAGTCAGCGCCCAGCCGCGCCTGCTCCGAGTGGAGGAACGCGATGATCTCGATCAGACGCCTCAGCGCCTGCGCCGCACTCACATTGGGTGTGGCGGTCACCACGACCGGATGCCGATTCGACGGCATCAACTCGATTCCGCTGCCGGGCAACGCGATCGACGGCGACACCTACCAGGTCACCGTCGAACTGGCAGACATTCAGAACCTCGTGGGCAACTCACCGGTCAAAGCCGACAACGTCGTCGTCGGAAACATCTCACGTATCGGCGGCCGGGACTGGATCGCCCGCCTCACTCTCGACCTGCGCGACGACGCCCAGATCCCGGCGAACGTCAGCGCGAAGTTGGCGCAGACCAGTGTGCTCGGCTCTCAGTATCTCGAGTTGTCGGTGCCCGCAGGCGAAGAGCCGACGGGAACGCTGAAGGACGGCGCCGTCATTCCCATCGCACGCACCAGCCAGTACGCCTCCACCGAAGAGGTCCTCTCAGCGCTGTCGCTGGTACTCAACGGCAGTGGTCTGCAACAAATTCGAACCGTCACCTCGGAACTGGTTCGGGTACTGGACGGCCGGGAGCACAACCTGCACGAGCTGTTCGGGAACCTCGAAACGCTCATGGGCGGGCTCGACCGACAACGCGGCGACATCGTTCGCGCGATAGATGGACTCGACCGCCTCGCCGCGGAGCTCGGGGCACAGAACGACACGCTCGACCGGGGCATCGACACCATCCCGCCGGGGATGCAAGTGCTCAACGACCAGCAGCAACAGTTGACGACGATGCTCACCAGCGTCGGCGAATTCGGTGAGATCGCAACCAGAGTTCTCGACAGCGGCCGCGAGGATCTGCACGCCAACCTCACAGCACTGCAACCGACGTTGAGCCAACTCGCCTCCGTCGGTGACTCGATCCCCGAGGCGCTGGAGATCGCCGGCACCATCCCGTTCCCGATCGAAACTGCGGACCGGGCGCTGCGCGGTGATTACATGAACCTCTTCCTCACCCTCGACCTCAGTGCCGAGACGGTGGGCGGCAAGGTCCTCGGAAGCATCCCCGTCTCCGAACTCGCCGGACTGAACCCCGCGCGGCAATCCGCCAACCCCCTTCTTGCTCCCACCCAGCGGCCCACCGGCACACCACCGACTACGACACCGGCCACCGGCGCACCCCAACCCCAGGGAGGTCAGCGATGATCCGCTCGAAACTGGTCCGCGCGCAGCTCGCCATCTTCACCGCGGTCGCGATCGTCGCCGTGGGCAACTCCGTCTACAACTACATGGGCCTGAAGCGGATCTCGGGCATCGGAATGTACTCGGTGGACGTAGAACTCGAACGTGCGGGCGGGCTCTACGCGAACGCGCTCGTGACGTACCGAGGTGTCGATGTCGGTGTGGTCGAGTCGCTCGAGGTGAACCCCGACCACGTAACGGTGCACCTGCAGCTGAATTCGGACCACTCGATACCGAAGTCCACCGACGCCTACGTGCGCAGTGTCTCGGCGATCGGTGAACAGTACGTCGATCTCGTGCCGGACACCTCCGAGGGGCCGTTCCTGGCCGATGGTGATGTGATCGATCGATCCCGCACGATATTGCCGGTACCCGCGGCGAGGGTGGTCGAGGAGGTCAACTCGCTCCTCGAAGGCCTCCCCAAAGAGGATCTGAGGACCACGGTCGACGAGGCCTACAATGCCTTCAATGGTGCCGGGCCCGCCCTGTCTCGGCTGATCGACTCGGCGCGTCCCCTCATCGCCCTCGCCCAGGCCGAACTGAAACCGACCACCACCTTGATCAACGACGCGGAGCCGGTCCTCGGGGCCGTCAACGACGCCGGACCGGACATCGCGAGCTTCTCCACCGATCTCGCGTCGTTCACCGAGCAATTGACCATGGACGATGCCCAGATCCGGGGGACGCTGGACAACGGACCGGCCTTCTTCGATGCGGTCGGTGGAACCCTGGCCGACCTGCAACCGTCGCTGCCACTGCTGTTGGCGAATCTGCAGAGCGTCGGTGAAGTGTTGCGTGTCAACGTCCCCGGTGTTCGGCAGATTCTGGTGATCTACCCGGCGATGTCGGCCGCGATCAACCATATGCACCAAGGTCTTCAGGGCGAAGACCGTACCTACGGTCAAGGGCCGCTGGACATCAAGCTGGGCAACACTGCCAACCCCCTTCCCTGTACCGAGGGGTACCAGGAGACGCAGCGACGCGATCCCAGCGATCTGTCCCCGGCCGAACCTGCGACCAGTCCGTACTGCAAGCTGCCACCGAACGAGCCCCGCGTGGTCCGCGGCGCCCGTAATGTCCCCTGCGCCATCGACCCCAGCGTGCGGACTGCCGAGGTCGGTGAATGCCCCGGCGGACTTCCCTCTGCCTGGCCGCAGATGCTGGCCCGACCCGGCCAGCCCTACGTCCCTGCGCCGAATGCACCGGCGGGACCAACCCCGGCACCGCAGCCCGACCGCGCGGCGAACCTACAGATACCAGCGGCAGCCACCCCGGCAGCGTGGCATGCCGGACAGAACCCCGTGATCACCGCGGCCCCCTACGACCCGATCACCGGTACCTTCCGCGCCCCAGACGGCGCCCTGTACTCCATCGACGTCAACTCCCCGACACAGTCCGAGAAGGAACTGACATGGCAAAATCTGCTACTGCGTTAGCCCCCGAGATCGAACCCGACGACACCGAGATCGACCGGTCCGAACCACCCCCCGAGGACAGCGCGGGCCGCGGCCGGATCATCCTGGCCGCGATCGTCCTGCTCGCCGCGATCGCACTCGCTGCCGGCGCAGTCGGCGTGAAGTCGTGGAACGACTGGCGGACAACCCGAACCCACGAGGCACGCGATCGCGCGGTCCTCGAAACCGCCACACAAATGGCGACCAACCTGGTCACCCTGCGACACCAGAACGTCGACGAGGACATCAAGAAGGTCACCGACGGCACCACCGGGCCGTTCCACGAACAGTTCACCAGTTCCTCCGGCGGCTTCGGTGACGTCCTGAACCAGGGACAGGTCGAATCGACCGGGGAGGTGAAGTCCGCCGGTGTCCTCGACTCGAGCGACGATCACGCCACTGTCCTCGCGGCAGTGACCTCGACCGTCAAGAACACCGAATCCCCGGACGGCGAGCTGCGCGTCTACCGCATGAAATTGACCCTCGACCTCGTCGACAGCAAGTGGCTCGTTTCCAACGTGGAGTTCGTCGCATGATCACCAACATCACCCGAATCACCGCCGTAGTCGACAGTTGGAGCGGCCGGAAACGAGCGCTGATCCTCACCTCTCTCGGGGTCCTCGCACTCGCACTGACCATCGCCAGCGGGACACTGACGGTAAAGGCCAATCACGGTCTCCGACTGGAGGACACCCGGCAACAAGCCCTCGCGCAGGCCACCCAACTGGTCCCCGACATCCTGTCCTACGACTTCAACACCGTCGACGAGCACTTCACCGACTCTCTCGAGCACCTCGGCGGCGACTTCCGGACTCAGTTCGAAAGCGTCAGCAAGGACGTGATCATCCCCTCCGCGAAGGAACGGCAAGTGATCACCGCGGCGACCGTCGTGGAGTCCTCCATCGTCTCCGCCTCCCCCGACGGGGCCACCGTGCTGATGTTTCTCAACCAATCCACCACCAGCACCGATAATCCCGCACCCAAGCTCGACGGCAGCCGCGTCCAGGTATCCCTGCACCGCGACGGCGAAAGCTGGCAGATCACGGAAATGAGCCCGGTCTGAGCCCCGCAACACCCCCGATCACGCGGCCCCTCCACACAAGTTTCCGACTCGACGTAAGGAAGTCACTCGATGGGTGTCGAAGTTTCAGTCAGCGGCCTGACCAAATCGTTCGGTTCGCAGAGAATCTGGCAGGACGTCACACTGACTCTCCCGTCCGGTGAGGTCAGTGCGTTGCTGGGCCCGTCGGGTACCGGTAAGTCGGTGTTCCTCAAGTCGCTGATCGGTCTGCTCCGACCGGAGCAGGGCTCGATCGTGATCGACGGCACCGACATCCTGGAGTGCTCCTCGAAGGAGCTCTACGAGATCCGCAAGCTGTTCGGGGTGCTCTTCCAGGACGGCGCCCTGTTCGGTTCGATGAACCTGTACGACAATGTGGCGTTCCCACTGCGCGAGCACACCAAGAAGAGCGAATCCGAGATCCGCAAGATCGTCATGGAAAAGCTTGAATTGACTGGATTGATAGGCGCCGAGACAAAATTGCCCGGCGAGATCTCCGGCGGCATGCGCAAGCGTGCCGGCCTGGCCCG
>NZ_JBAQEO010000465.1:0-2407 GCF_049286785.1 Rhodococcus sp. (in: high G+C Gram-positive bacteria)
GTGCGGGCCGGGCCACCAGTTCCACCAGGAGCAACGCCACGACAGTGATCAGCACGGTCACCACGACCACCAGGCCCGAGGGGTATTTCCAGAACACGAGAGTCATCGTGGCGATCGCGATGAGGACCACTCGCAGCGGTGTTCGGTACGTCGCGACGACCGCTTCGACCGGAGACGGGGCTCGGCCGCCGCTCCGTGCTCCCCGGACGGCGTTGACCGCCTTGTTATAGGCGCCGCGCACCGCCACCGCGGAATTCGACGACCCAGTGAGGTATCCGGCCGCTGCGACGACCACTGCCAACAGGAACACCGCACGCAACGCGGTGCGAAGGGGAAGAACAAGGGTGTCGATCAACACCGCTGCCGCATCCCGCGAAAGGACATCGGAGGGCATCTCCCCGAGGTAGATCGCCCGCCCAATGCTGATCGCCACCGCCAGCAGTGCCATCGCCACAGCGATGCTGACACCGACCAGCGAAAAGGCTCGCCGGCGGCCGCCTTTGGGTGCTGCCCAGACCGCTGCGGCGGCCACCAGAAGAGTGACCAGCGGCAGCACGGTGGACGCCCTGTCCAACGCCGACACCGTCCGTTGCGCCTTGACGAGTTCGGGAGACTGGAACAGCACGAACGACTTGTCGATCTCGGGGATCTTGTCGGCGAAGGCGAACCCGCGCTCGGTCAGTTTGGTGCGGACGTTGTCGATAATCGGCGCCAGTTCGATGCTGACCGTGCCCTGGTCGCTGATCTGGACGGCGGCTCTGGTCTGGCCGGTCATCACCGCGACCAGCACTTGGTGTGCTTCCCGGTTCGCCCGGATCCACAAGGCCTCGAATTGGTCCGAGGCCACGAACGATCCGACCGTCTGACGGACGAAGGACTGAGCCTGATCGGCGAGCACCGGCGCTAGACCGACCACCGCCGGGGGAACCCGGGGCGCATTCTCGCTCAGTGCCGTCAACGCCTCGGCGGTCAGGGTCTCCACATCGAGACGGGTCATGATCTGGTCCGTGATCTGATTCGTCAACTCGCCCTGCATCACCGGATCCGAGGCCAGCGGTGTCACCGTTTGGACGTAACGATCCGTATCGAGCACCTCGCCGCGCGCGTACCGCGCCAGGACCGAGGAAAAGGCCAGGACGGCAACGAGAACCAGAAGCACCCCTGCAGCCGTCCAACGCAACCCGCGATGACCAGCCATCCTCCCCGCGCCGGTCTCCCGTGCGGGCGGCGGCCGCTCACCCCAGTCGCGACGAAGCTCCGCCACCTGTCGGCGCAGGAGCTCGAGTTCCTCCCGCTCGGTGGCACTCAACGGTTCGTCGGACTCTAATGCCTTCACTCGACGGGGTGCACCGTCTCCTTTTTCACTTCACCAGCACCGCCTGGGCGCTCGATAGGGCTGAACGGCCCTAGATATCAGGGCAACGCCCGACTGGGCCCTGCCCTGTTCGATCTCGGCATTTCGGCGTCGCACGAGAATTGTCCTCGTCACCGGTGCTGAAAAACGCACGAGATTCGCGGAACCCGGCTCCCGTACCGCCTGTCCGTACGACGGCCCGATTGAAATTCGCAAGTTTCGATGTGGGGTCGCGCGTGCGGCGCACAATAGGGTTGTATCACAGCCGAATCCGGAGAGGTGAACCGTCGTGTCCGAGAATTCGAGTGTCAAGCAGGAGGTTGCGGCCGGCACGTCGATCGGGGCAGCCGTCATGTTGGTCACCGTCGGTGTGCTTCAGCTGCTCCAGGGGATCGCCGCGGTCGCCAACGACGAGGTCTTCGTCGTGGGCATCGAGTACACCTACAAGTTCGATTTCACCGCGTGGGGTTGGATCCACATCGTGCTCGGCGTACTGGTCGCGCTGGTCGGCCTCGCCCTGTTCACCGGGGGGATATGGGCGCGAACGATGGCGGTCGTCATCGCGGCACTGTCGATCCTCGTCAACTTCCTGTGGCTGCCCTATTACCCGGGGTGGGCGATCCTGATCATCGCACTCGATGTCGTCGTCATCTGGGCGGTCTCGACCTGGAACCCGGACCCCGGGTGGGACTAGCCGTTGCCGGGCAGGGAACGCTGCGCCGGGCAGGGGGACCGGACGGAATTCCTTAACTGCCTTTGGATTCGAGACTCTCCGGTCGGGGATGCCTGGTGAACCACGCCGCGTAACGATCGGCGAGCGGCGCGGCGGTGACTCCGTGGGCGAGGACCGACAACCCGATCGTGACGATCGCGGTGGTCAGGAGCAGGTCCTGGTGCGGGAGATCACCCGGCTCCTCGAGGATCAAGATGATGAAGACGATCGTGGCGAGCCCGCGGGGGCCGAACCAGCCGAGGAAGGCGACGGTCGGCTTGCGTGCATGCAGCCCGGTGAGTGAAAGTGTGACCGGCACCATCCGTACCGCGGTCAGACTG
>NZ_JBAQEO010000466.1:0-1632 GCF_049286785.1 Rhodococcus sp. (in: high G+C Gram-positive bacteria)
GAGCAGCAGATCAAGTACATCATGAAGGCCATCGACGCCGTCGACAGTCGAGGTGCGGAGCGCGTTGATGTGCGGGCCGAGGTTCAAGAACACTTCAACAAGAGCATCCAACACAAGCTCGCCAAGGGCGTATGGACCAACGGCGGATGTACGAGCTGGTATCTGGACTCGCAAGGTGTCAACCGTACGGTGTGGCCCGGGTTCACCTGGCAGTACTGGCGAGCGACGAAAGACTTCGAGCCCGCCGAGTACGAGATCGCCTGACAATCCAACCGTAGGTCATCGAGAAGTGAGTATCCGACAGTGAGTAGTTCGACAGCAGGCAATTACGCGACCCAGGTCGCAGTCGTCACGGGAGCCGCCTCAGGGATCGGTCGGTCCCTTGCCCTCCAACTGGCCGAACGCGGGGCCAGCCTTGCCTTGTCCGACGTCGACGAAGTGCATCTCGAGGAGACGGCGGCCATGTGCCGTACCGCGCATCGGGCGACCGTCGAGACCGCGGTGTTGGACGTGGCAGATCGTGCTGCGTTCCAGGTTTACGCAGAGAGCGTGCAGTCGTCTTTCGGGCGCGTCAACATGGTGTTCAACAATGCCGGCGTCGCCCTCGGCGCCGACGTTGTCGACATGTCCTGGGAGGATTTCGACTGGCTGATGGGCATCAACTTCGGTGGTGTCGTCAACGGGACCAAGGCGTTCCTGCCTTATCTGATCGCCTCTGGTGATGGTCATCTGGTAAACACCTCCAGCGTCTTCGGTCTGGTCGGGATCCCCAGTCAAAGCGCTTACAACGCCGCGAAGTTCGGTGTGCGTGGCTTCACCGAAGCGCTTCGGCAAGAGATGAAAATCAGTCGGCATCCGGTCACGGTGACATGCGTTCACCCCGGCGGCGTCAAGACTAATATCGTCAACAACGCTCGTGGTGTATCCGATATGGGGGCAGATACCGCCACCATTGCCTCGATGTTCAACAACATCGCCAGGACCACTCCGGAGAAAGCTGCGTGCGCCATCCTCAAGGGAATGGACAAGAAGAAGCCCCGAGTGCTGATCGGCGCAGACGCACGTGGCTTCGACTTTGTCGCACGCGTTGTCGGTCCGCGCTACCAGGACATCTCTGCGCCTGTCACACGCGCGGGCTACGCCTTGGCTCGTAAGCGGGGGATCATCAAATGACCCTCGAACAGGAGAATCGGCCGGGCACCACCGCGCGATCGCGAACGCTGACCGTGTCGGAGGTCGTGCAGGAGACCAAGGACTCCGTGAGCATCGCCTTCGAAGTGCCTGACGAGATCGTCGACGATTTCAAGCATCTACCCGGGCAGTTCATTACGTTGAAGATCCCGTCCGACCAGACGGGCCACGTCGCACGATGCTACTCGCTGAGCAGTTCGCCTCATGTCGATGACTTCCGCCTCGAGATCGGGGTGAAGCGCACCGCTGGGGGGTATGCGTCGAACTGGTTGTGTGACAACGTTTCCATCGGCATGGAGGTGACCGTCCTCACGCCATCGGGAAAGTTTACCGCTAAGAGCCTCGACGTCGACTTGCTCTTCTTCGCTGGCGGAAGCGGCATCACGCCGGTTCTGTCGCTGGTGAAGTCGGCCCTGGTGTCGGGCAGTGGGGAAGTTGTCC
>NZ_JBAQEO010000467.1:0-4445 GCF_049286785.1 Rhodococcus sp. (in: high G+C Gram-positive bacteria)
CCCTTGTGCTTCGGAGCATTGGGATCGGTTCTGACGAAGGTGAGTAGCACGTCGGCCTCGCTGGCACCGGATGTCCAGACCTTCTGGCCGTTGACCACGAAGTGGTCACCGTCGCGGACCGCGCGGGTACGCAGCGAGGCGAGATCGGATCCCGCGCCCGGTTCGCTCATGCCGAGCGCCGCGGTGATCTCGGCGCGGAGAATCCTTGCGGCCCAACGTTCCTTCTGTTCCTGCGTACCGAAGGACAGCAGCGACGCGGCGATGATGCCGAGACCCTGGGGGTTGAAGCTGTGATAGATCCGGCGCTTGGACAGTTCCTCGAGGTGCACGTACTGCTGCAGGAGACCGGCGTTCCGGCCACCGAACTCCGGGGGGTTGCCGGGGAGCAACCAGCCATGGTCGAACTGGAGCCGCTGCCAGCGGCGGGCCCACTCCGGCACATCGGCGCTGGACCGGGGTCGCTCCCCGGCCTCCGCCTCGTCGGGCAGGTGTTCGGCGAGGAAGGCCACGAACTCGGCCCGGAAGTCCTCGACGTCGGTATCAAAGGTGAGTTGCACGGTACTCCTCGGCGATCAGCGCCCGGTGTGCCGCCGCGCCGCCGAGCAGATGCTCGCCGGCCTTGGCGCGCTTGAGCGCGAACTGAAGGTCGTTCTCCCAGGTGAATCCCATGGCCCCGAACAACTGCAGGCCGTGGCGGAAGACCAGGGACTGGCACTCACCCGCCGCGGCCTTGGCCATCGACGCTGCCACCCGCCGGCGGGGGTCGTCCTCGGCGATGGTCAGCGCCGCGTAGTAGGCGAGGGCACGGGCCCGCTCGACCGCCAGGTGCATGTCGACGGCCTTGTGCTTGACGGCCTGGAACGATCCGATCGGGACGCCGAACTGCTGACGCCCCCGGACGTGTTCCAGCGCGAGGTCGAGGATGCGCTGGCACGCGCCGACCATCGTGAGGGCCATTCCGGTGAGCGCGAGATGACGAGCACGCTCGGAGTCTGCCGTGACGCGGTGGTCCTCGCCGACCCGCACGCCGGAGAAGGACACTTCGGCAAGATGCAGCACCGGATCGAAAACCGGACTGCGCGTGGCAGTCACCTGGTCGCCGGAAACAACGAAGATGCCCGCGTCGGTGACGACGGCCAGCCGATCGGCACGGTCGCCGTCCAGGACGTGATGCGCGGTGCCGTCCAGCAGCCAGCCGGCACCGTCGCGACGGGCGGTGACGCCTTCGAACACCGCCGTTCCCGACCGGTCGTGTTCGACGAAGTCGGTTGCGAGAGGGGCGAACTGGGTCATCGTGGCCAAATAGGGCGTGGGATCGGTGGCCCGGCCCAGCTCTTCGAGGACGATCGCCAATTCCACGGCCGTGTCGGGGGCGGTCAGCTCGGTCCACCCGAGTGTGACGTACACCTTCCACAGAGGTCCTGGGTCGGCGCCGTTGTCGACCACATGACGAATCAGCGTGGGCGGACATTCCTTGGCCCGTGACCTCACGGACGGTGTCCTGCCAAAGTCGCTGATCGGAGTCGAACTCGAAGAGCATCTCGGCCTGCCTCCTTTGCCAGAGCTGCGTACAGAATGAAGCGAGAATACCATTCTCGTCATGCGAAAGTAAGAGTCTCATATTTGGTCACGAGAGCCGGGTGGCGCGTCAATAACATGCAACCCTCCGGTACAGTGGCTGCATGTTTTTCACACACAGAGGGCAGATCAGGCGGTGACCGAGACCAGCGAAGAGCCGGCCTGGAAGCAGCGCGCAGTCGAACGCTCCATCAAGACCGCCAAGCTCCGTGCCGAACAGCGCGTGCAGCGCTTCCTCGATGCGGCCCAGGCGATCATCACCGAGAAGGGCAGCACGGACTTCACCGTGCAGGAGGTCGTCGACCGGTCCAAGCAGTCGCTTCGCAGTTTTTACCTGCAGTTCGACGGCAAGCACGAGCTGCTGCTCGCCCTGTTCGAGGACGCGCTGAGCCGATCCGCCGAACAGATCCGCGCCGCCGCAGCCGGGCAGACCGACCCCCTCGAACAGCTGCATGTCGCAGTCCAGCTGTTGTTCGAAATCTGCCGTCCGGACCCCGTCGCGCAGCGCCCGCTGTTCACCGACTTCGCACCCCAGCTGCTGATCTCACACCCCGCCGAGGTCAAGATCGCCCATACGGCACTGCTCGCACTTTTCACCGAGCTGATGGACAAGGTCGATGCCGCCGGACAGTTGCGTCCCGGCATCAATCCGCGCCGCGTCGCAGCCATGACGATGCAAACCGTCATGTTCATCGCCCAGTCCAGCGGCGCCACGGACGACGCGACCATCAAACCCATCGCCGCAGACGAGGTCTGGGACTTCTGCGCACAAGGATTCGCTCGCAGCTGACGAGAATCCTATTCTCAAACCGGAGAGTTTCGCTTACACTCCAAGAGTGTCCGAACTGTGGAGCGACCTTCTCGACTGCCTCGATCTGCGCCGGTCCCCGTTGACCGACCGGCCCGACCCCGACGAGCACGCGACTGCGGTCACCGTGTTCGAGGGATCCAACCAGCATCTGGACTACCACCGGTTGTTCGGTGGACAGATCCTCGGTCAGTTCGTCCGGTCGGCCGAACTCGCGTGCCCGAGCAAGCACATCAAATCCCTGCATGCCCTGTTCGCGCGAGAGGGCCGTGCGGAGGAGCCCGTCCGCTATGAGGTGACGTGCCTGCACGAGGGCCGCTCGTTCGCCACCCTGTCCGTGGTCGCCCGGCAGTCCTCGCGCGTGGTCGCCACCGCCTCGGTCTCCATGCACGCCGCCGAGGACGGCCCCGATCATCAGACCGTCGCCGAAGTCCCGCCCGTCCTCACCCCCGAGTATCGGGTGAACATGGAGCTGATTCCGTGGGAGATCCGATCCACCACCGACCTGAATTCCACTGCGCCGGCAGCACCCGAGTCCGACCTGTGGATGCGGACCCCCCCGGTGGCACCGGAACTGGCCCCGGCCCTCACCGCATACGCCACGGATCTGAGTCTCATCGGTACAGCGCTGCGCCCGCTCGAGGGACTGAGCCAGCTCGGTAACGGCACTGCGTTCACGTCCGCCGTCACCTCGCACAACCTGTGGTTCCACAGACCGTTCCGTACCGACAACTGGCTCCTGTTGCGCCAGCACAGTCCCCTGGTGGCGCACGGCCGCTGCTTCGGCCGCGGCGACGTCCTCACCGAGAGCGGGGACCTCGTCGCCTCCTACGCCCAGGAAGCCCTCCTTCGCTTACCGTCTTGACCCTGCCCCGAGACCCGAGGTTCCAGTTGAAGCCACATTCCTTGTCGCCCGAGTTCGTCGACTCTCCCGTCCAGACACGCCCCTACCGGGTCGTCCAGTGGGCCACCGGGAACATCGGCACTCACGCGCTGCGCGCCGTGATCGAGCACCCGAACCTCACCCTCGCCGGCGTTTACGTTCATGGCGCGGACAAGGCCGGACGCGACGCAGGCGAACTCTGCGGGCTCCCCGCCACCGGCGTGACCGCGACCAGGAGCATCGAGGATGTCGTGGACACCGGAGCCGACTGCGTGCTCTACATGCCACTTGCCTGCGATCTCGACGAGGTGTGCCGGCTACTGGCGTCGGGGATCAACGTCGTGACCACCCGCGGCGAATTTCATCATCCGGCGAGCATGGACCCTGCCGTCCGCGCACGGGTAGAGGCGGCGTGCGAGATCGGCGGCACCTCGATCCACAGCACCGGCAGCAGCCCCGGCTTCATCACCGAGGCGATTCCGCTTGTGGTGACCTCGATCCAGCGGCACCTCGACAGCCTGGTGATCAACGAGTATGCGGATCTGTCGCAACGTAATTCGCCGCAGATGCTGTTCGACGTGATGGGATTCGGGCACACTCCACGAATGTTCGACGAAGCCCGGTTGTCCCATGCGCGTAGCAGTTTCGGGCCCTCGCTCCGGCTGGTCGCGGAAGCCCTCGGGCTTCCGCTCGACTCGGGGGAGGCGAGCGGCGAAGTTGCCACCGCTCGCGGTCCGGTCACCATCGCCGCGGGGACGCTCGAAGCCGGCACCGTTGCCGCTCAGCGCATCACCGCCGCCGGCATGCGACATGGCGTTCCCCTGTTGAGTTTCCGGGCTACCTGGTACTGCACCACCGACCTCGATCCCGACTGGGACGTCCGCGCCACCGGCTGGCATGTCGCGGTCGACGGGGACGCCCCCCTCGACATCGACATCACGATGCCGGTGCCGCTCGAGCGGATGGCTGCGGTTTCCCCCGGCTACACCGCGCACCGAGCCGTCAACGCGGTCCCCTTCGTCTGCGCGGCGGAGGCGGGAATTCGCACGACACCCGACCTACCCCAGGTCATCGCCTCACTGGGGTGATGGATACCGGGGTGATCGATCCGCGACAACCTCTACGTGATCCGCGGCCTCGGAAGAGCGGGCGAGCAGCAGATCGGCCGCCGTGTAG
>NZ_JBAQEO010000468.1:0-1966 GCF_049286785.1 Rhodococcus sp. (in: high G+C Gram-positive bacteria)
GTTCAACACCGACGACGTGGTGGCGAGCTCGCTGCTGAAGGCGGTGAGCTGTCGCTCGTTGGCGGCCAATGCGGTGGTGAACGTTTGCAGGTTTCGAATCGAGGTGAACAGGTCTTCCCCACCCTTGCTCAGCGTGCCGGTCGCGTCCGAGAGTTGCATGAGGGAGTCGTGCAGTGCTTGCCCGTTCCCCTCGAGGACATCTGCAGTACTGGAGACGAACTGGTTGAGTGATCCGTCCGGATTCTCCGGGGTGTGTCCGACGTCCTGGGCGAGTTTGACGACCTGCTTCTTCACGTCGTCGAATTCCACCGGCACCGCGGTGCGCTCGACGGGGATGGTTTGTCCATCTTGCATCTTGTCGCCCCCGAGGTAGGCCGGTGCGAGCTGGATGTAGCGACCGGTGACCAACACAGGCGCCACGATCGCTGCCTGGGCGTCGGCCGGGACGTCGTGGGCGCCGTCGTACTCGAATTCGACGCGGACCTGATCGCCTTCCGGGACGATCTCGTTGATCCGGCCGACCTGGACACCGAGGATCATGACGCGGTCGCCCACATACAATCCCGTCGTACTGCGAAAGTGGGCGGTGATGTGGTGTTTGGAGTGCCCGGAAACCCAGGCCCCTGTGCCCACCACAAGGGCGGCTATGACCACGACGAGCAGCAGTACCTTGGCCGGCACGCGTGAGGAGGGTTTCGTCGACGCCGTCATCGAGGACCTCCGAGGCTGCCGGGAAGCTGACCCGCCAGGTTCGCGGGAAGGATGTTGTGCAGCAGCGCCCCGAAGAATGGTCCACTGCCCACGGCGTCGCCGATTTGCTGGGAATAGCGTTCGAGGCCGGTCAGGGAGGCGTTGATGTTGTCGTAGTTGTTGTTCAAGGTGGTCACCAGCTTGTCCATCTGGTCGAGGGTGGGTCCGAGTGTTGCTTCGTTGTCCCGCTTCAATGCGGTGAGTTCATCGGCGATCTGACGGGCCTGCCCGAGAATGCGGTGGATGGAATCGGCACGCTGATTGAGCGCATCGAACAGTGACTGGCCCTGCCCGAGCAACTCCGCGACCCGTTGACTGCGTTCGGCGAGCACGGTGCTCACTCCCGCGGTATTCGACAGCAGGTGGCGCAGATCCGCGTCGCGGCTCGCCACCGTCTCCGACAACCGGGACAGACCCGTCAGCGAGGACTTCAGGTCCGGTGGCAGGGCCTTCTCGACCGCAGAGAGTTGATCGAGGGCACCGGACAAGTTGACGGTGTCCGTCTTGGAAACCTTGTCGGTCACCTCCTCGAGCGACCGTGTGACGTCGTATCCGGACGTGGTCCGTGAGAGTGGGATCGTGTCTCCGCTGCCCAATTCGCCCTCACCGCCCGGGGTGAGCTCGACGTACCGTCGCCCCAGTGCAGTCTCGACCTTGATGGCGGCACGAGTGTCGTCGCCGAGGCGCATCGCGCCGCCGTCCGCGTCGAATTCGACGTCCACCTTGTCGCCGTGCAGAGAAATTTCTCGCACCTCACCGACCTTCACGCCGGCGATCTGTGTGGTGTCACCGACGACCAGGCCGCTGGCGTCTCCGAATTCGGCGTGATAAGTCTTCGCCGCGATACCAGGAATGGTGTCGAAGTTGAGCGCCGCCGCGAGGACACCGACGAGGACGAGGGTGCCGATCACACCAATTCGGATCGGGTTGCGTTCGAGGAACGACTTGGTTGCCATTACTTGCACCTTTCGGCGGGCGCGGTGAACATCGGCGTGACCCCGCCCGGGCCCTGTGCGTACTTGATGGCGAGCCCGCACACGAAGAAGTTGACGAAGTTTCCGTATCCGGCCGCTCGGCCGGTCAATCGGTAGTTCTCGGGGAGTTTGGTAAGGATCAGATTCAAGGTGTCGGTCTTCCCATTGAGTTGACCGGCCAGGTCGCCGAGAGCGGACACGTCCTGCGCGATGGCGGGTCGGTTCTCGGTGAGGACCTCGCC
>NZ_JBAQEO010000469.1:0-1859 GCF_049286785.1 Rhodococcus sp. (in: high G+C Gram-positive bacteria)
GTGTGACGTTCATTGGGGAAGAACCTATGGACACTCCCAGCCTGGCTCAGCCTGTGACCGATAGTCAGCCTGTGACCGATAGATCGTTGCCATGTCCGGATCGGTCGCGGTTTGATCGGGTTGTGAAGACGAATCGGTGGAAGTGGACCAAGGACGAGCCTCTATTCGCCGATTCGAGCTCGCCAATTGGTGGGCTGACGCTGGCGGTAGCCTTCGTCATCGTGGTTGTAGTCGGCGCCCTGCTGAGATGACGTGCTCGCGGCGACGTAGTACTCGAAGTCTCAGCAATCTGCGGATCATCCGACATCGGCAAGACGGTGTGGTTGGTGATCCTCACCTCGCTCGCGGCCCGGGTGCCATGCTCGGCGCCCACCGGTTGCTGAAACTGGACAGGAGATCCGGTCCTGTTTGACGACCGTCTTGCAGGACACCCAAATCACTCCCCCATCCGATTGGCCGCCTGCCATAACTCTCTTTCTGGCCGTCCTGGATAGAGTCCGGCATGTTGATCCGGGATGGGTTGCTTATGCCGGACTATCGTCGCCTGGTGGCCGAAATGATGATTGGGTATGCCCGATGTAGCACCCGAGGGCAGGATCTGCGAGCGCAGCGCTCAGCGCTCAAACGCCTCGGCGTCGAACCTGAGCGGATATATACCGACAAGGGATTCACCGGACGCAACCGAGACCGCCCCGGATTGCGTGAAGCCTTGGCCGCGTGCCGGGAAGGCGACACCCTTGTGGTCGTCAAGCTGGATCGGCTCGGCCGGTCCGCCGTGGACTTACGGGCGATCGCCGACGAACTCGAAGCGAAAGGAACGCGCCTGAACATTGGCGGATCCATCCACGATCCCAGCGACGCGACCGGGAAGCTGTTCTTCGGGATGCTGTCTTTGATGGCCGAATTCGAGTCCGACCTGATCCGTGCCCGCACCCGCGAAGGGATGGCGGAAGCAAAGAAGGCCGGGCGACTCAAGGGCAAGCAACCGAAACTCAAACCCCTGCAACGGTCCAGACTTCTCACCGACTACGAATCCGGTGACTACAGCACGAAGGAGCTGATGGAACTCAGCGGCCTTTCCCGCTCGGCGATGTACGCGACGCTAGTCCGAGCGCGGGCGGATCGGGACGGGTAAGTGAGATCGACGAGCGAGGGGACAATCACTGGGGCGGTGTTCAAGTCGAGCACGGAGGACCGGTATCCACGGGTCGCTACACGGTCAACGTCATGAGTCCGACGAGTGCGATCGCCGCACCGGCGACAACGCTTGCCCCCTCGTTGCTCACAGTCATCCGGCCGATGACGTTCCAAGGTCATGCAGTCCTTGGGAGAACGCGCAGCGTAAAGCACTCACAACCCGAACGTGATCCGGCTCGATGATCGTGGCCTTGAGCCAGCCGTGACCCTCGCACACTATCGCGCCGGTACACCGGTCCCATGTGGAAGTCGGAGTGCCCGCAATTCCAACGTTTGGAGCCGTTATTGCGGATTTCGGATGTCCCGAATGGGGCGAGGCGTCCGCAGCCCTGCCCCTTTGCTTGCCGGGGAGCTTCTAGCGCGCACCTACCAGCTCGTACGGTGTCGATTCGGATTCGTCATTGCCGTTGTCCGTTGCCTCTTCGGTAAGCGGGAGTGGAGGGGTACGGAATCCGGCGTCAACTGCGAGGTCCTTGGCCTTGTTGTATCGGCGGAGTGCTGTGCTCGCCCACTTCTCCCCCGTTGCCTCTGCAAGTGCTGCGAACGTTGCGTCTGGGTTGGTGATCTTCAGTCGGGCGGTCTCTTTGACTATCGGTTCGAGCTTGCTCGACTCGATGAAGGCGAGCAGGTGTTCGGTAGTTTGCAGGTCGTCCGGCAACACC
>NZ_JBAQEO010000470.1:0-1611 GCF_049286785.1 Rhodococcus sp. (in: high G+C Gram-positive bacteria)
CGAGTCGACAACGCGACTGAAGATATGGCTGACGCTCGTCCTTGCCGCTGCGACCGTTTCAATGTTCGATCACCTCTCGCGGATGGCGAACGGTATTGCTCTGTCGTTGAACTGGAGCAATGCCCTGACCGATCTTCGAGCTCAGTCCAACGACGTGCTGTTCCTTCCGGCCGCGTGCGTACTCGCGGCCGTGGTCGCCGTACCGGCGATCGAGGAGGCGAAGATACGGTTACGTTCAGACCCTTCCTCGCGCGCCGTCATCCGCTTGCAGAACATTTGGCAGGACCTGATCGGGGCGGTACCGAAGGTCAAGCTGGAGACGGAAGGAGTACTGCACAGCAGTCTCGAGCGTGAGCACCGGATGCGTATCGAGTGCGAGGACGCCCTGTTCCTTGTCTTGCCGTATATGAATCCGAAGGCGCTAGGCGACGACGCAACGCCGGAAGAACGCTGTCGTGCAATATCTGACGCCCTCAGCTTGTTCCGGGTCGGCGACGATGACCGTCCGCCCATCACACCACCGAGGTGGATGGTCGATGAAGAAGAGCTACTCCGCACCGCAGATGCATGGGCTCGCTCGTGAAACAACAGGAGGACTGCCGCATGGCGAGCAAGACAATTCCGCACCCACCTCGACGGGTGCCGATTCTGGGCGACGTTTTCGGCATCGACCCCGAGACCCCGAATCAGACGACGCTGATCCGATTCGACGAGCTGGGGCCGATCTACCGGCGCTCCATCCTCGGTACTGACCTGACGTTCGTGGGATCGCCTGACCTCGCCGCACAGGTCTACGACGAGGAAAAATGGGAAAAGTTTGTCGGGCGCCCACTGGAGCAGCTCCGTCCCCTCGTCGGAGATGGACTGTTCACGGCCTACAACTGGGAGTCCAACTGGTCTAAAGCACATGAAGTGCTGATGCCGGCGTTCACAAAAGAGTCGATGGTCAGCTACCACGACACGATGGTGCAAGTCACTGAAGAGCTGTGTGCCGCGCTTAAGCAGACCGCAGATCCCGTCCCGGTCGTTGATGTGATGGGCGGTCTCACGCTCGAGGTGATCGGTCGGTGCGGTTTCGGGTATTCGTTCGACTCGTTCAGTGGTGCGGAAGAGCACCCGTTTGTGGGCGCATTGACCCGTTCGCTGACCTACGCGCAGAAGAGCGGGATCCCTTTGCCGTTCATCGGGAAACTGCTGCGCCGCAAAGCTGAGAAGCAGAACAGGGCGGATCGCGAACTCCTTGTCTCCACGGTCGACGAGGTCATTGCGGAGCGGCAGAGAACCGGCGAACGTAGGAAAGACCTCCTCGACCGCATGTTGCACCCGGAGGGTGGCACCACGCTTGATAGCGAGAACATCAGGAATCAGGTGCTCACGTTCCTCACTGCAGGCCATGAGACGTCGGTGAACACGTTGAGTTTCGCTCTCCACTTCCTTGCCCAGAACCCTGAGATTGCGGGCCGAGTCCGGGCAGAAGCTCTCGAAGTCTTCGGAACATCTGCGCCGCGGTACGAAGACATTGCCCGTCTTCGCTATACGCGCCAGGTCATTTCCGAGACGCTGCGTCTATGGCCGACCGCTCCCGGGTTCTTTCGCGCGGCGAAAGAAGAC
>NZ_JBAQEO010000471.1:0-5090 GCF_049286785.1 Rhodococcus sp. (in: high G+C Gram-positive bacteria)
ACTCCGCGCCGCGCTCGAGGGCGAGACGGCCAAACCTGTCGGACCTGTGGTACACAATGATCAGGTGAACGCAGCCTGATGCTCATCGGGCCGCCACCGAAGTTCCACGGAACTCGGGACATCCTCCCCTCGGCGACCAGTTCGGTTTGCCCGCTCAGTATCCCCGCGATGATCGCGTCTGCGAGTGCGTCAGTTGGGGTGTCGGCGTTGGTGTACGTGTGGCCAAGGATGACCTGCTCCTGCGGAACCACGGCACATTCCCACGTATCCGACACGGTCACGTCGAGCTTCACTGTGACGTTGTCGCAGTCGAACGTGAATCCTTCGGGCAGGCATCGGGTGAGATTGAAACCGTCCGGGTAGTCGCAGTCCGCTGTCTCACTGAAGCGATGGGCGAGTTCGACGAATGCGCCGCGATCGCTCGCGGCGGTGTCGGATACGGACGGCCTATTGGTAGTTGTCATGGTGGTTACCTGTCTATCTGCTGTGTGTGGTGATCATCGGCGTACAGCGGGGCCTCAGCGGGCGCGCCTCTGCCGCACCGCCAGACGAGCGGCTCCCACTCCCCAATAGGGAACTGGGAGCCGCGTGCACGTCGATCAGAGGACGCCCGCCCATGCGTCCCGCACCTCAACAGAATCCGGGTGGGTCGACGAGCCGTCGGGCACTCGCGTCGGCATGAGGATGCCGATGAAGTGGGTTCCCACACGAATCACAATCGGACGGTATGCCGACTCCTGATTCGGTTCGATCGCCATGAAGTCCCCCGCCCGCTTCGCCTTCGCGAACTTCGCCAACAGATCAGGCGAGATACTCACCGCGTGCCCCGTAGCAGTGCCGATACGCTGCGCATTACGGGCGTTGCCCATCAGGTGCCGCCACTTCGGGAACTCGACGTCCGCATCCACCAAGCGAGCGGCAACACCGTCAGATCGCAACAGATGCAGCGCGTCCTTGCCCACCGTCACACTCACTGTGAGAGATGACTCGTCACGCTTGGCCACCTTCAGCAGTGGCAGCAGTGCCTTCACGTCCGTGACAGTCACATCGAGTAGGAATCCCTCCGGCAGCTGCTCCGCTGGCCCCGCAACGCTCGCGCGGGCCACCCCCATCACGAACCGGTCCGTCCCCACGGCCAACAGCTGATTGTTCTGAACCTCCAGGTGAACGACGTTGATCGACGGGAGGGTGTCGTCACGGCTCGCGAACTCTGCCGCGGTCTTCAGCAGCAGGTGCAGCTCATGCGACAGCACCTCGAACGAACGGACGGCCACGTCGGCGGAGACAGCAAGATCAACAGACATCAGATACTCCAAACCCCCGAGACAGATGCTCGGGACTCGCAGGGCCGGGGATGGTCAACCCCGCCCCCGCATCAACTGGGAACGTCACGAACGTAGCCGATACCGACGACATGTTCAACACCCGAAACATGCTGCATTCCAACGTGTTCAGAGCCATATCGCACCCACGGAGTAGGCGAGAAATCAAGGGTTCGAGCAGAGAAATTGCCACCCACCCATCCGGTGCCGGGGCACCGGATGGGAAGCAGCCTCGGCACATAGAGACGGCCCCCATTCCCCGGCACAGGCCAGAGAATGAGGGCCGCTACGTCGAGCTACTACACCCTGCTCAACTCCTCACCGTGATAGCTGCTCGCGCGACTCGTCACACAGTCCCAATCCACGCCCACCGCATCGGCCAAATGGTGCAGATCCCCGATCAAATCGGCGATCTGGACCTCGAACTCGTCGCCCGCCGTCCCGCATCTCTGCACATACGGCACCAATCCTGCGCCCGCCAACAATCCGCGCAGTGCGTTCGATTCCGCCGGGTCGGGGACCGAGTCCGCTGTAGGCGCAGCGCCCCGGCCCGAGCAGAGGGCTGCCAGGTCGTCGATATTCTCGACCTTGCCCAGGGCCGCTGCGTTCGGTGCGGGGTCGTTCGTATTCGTCATCGGTACTTCTCCTGTGTCGGAAGTGCCGGTTGGCGCGGGGTCCAGCCAGGGTCGGTCGTTCCGGCTTTCGACGTAGTTCCCGCCCGGCGGATTGTCGAGCAGCTCGTGCATCAGTTCCCACGCCGCTGGGGAGGCGTTCTCAAGCATCCAGTCGCGGTGTGCGCACCAGTCCTCCCAGACCCAGCCAGCTCCGGCATCGATGCAGCTCGGGGCCGGTTCGACGGGTTCGCCGGCGGCGAACACCCACACGTCTGTTGGGCCGTCCGGGTCACGGACGATCACCGTCTCCACGTTCACGACGGATCATTCTTCGTCGCGGTGTAGCCGAGCGCAGCGGCGAGCATGTGCATCAGCTCCTTCCCATCGGGAAGATCCACTCGACTCATCTGCGCGGCGACGGCCTCGCATTCGTCGGGCCGCTCGCACTGGCACTCGACATTGACCGGGTCCTCGTAGTCGGAGTACAGGCCTTCCCCAAAGGTGGATGGGTCGATCACCCACGTGTTCTCGCCGTCCAGGTCGCGCATGAGGTACACACGCACGGCCTCTTCGATGTAATGAGTTCCCCGGGCTGCAGCCAGGTCGGACGCGGAGAGGTAGGGAGTCGGAGCGGTCATCAGCTTCCTCCGGTGGTGATCAGTTCGTTCAGTTCGGTGGCAGCGGCCATCAGGGCGGACATCTGCAGGTCTGTGAGGGCCGTGACGGCCCCGTGCTGGTCGTGGGAGGTAAACACTGCGACCCCGAGGTATCGCTGCCACACGAAGCCGTGTGCCCACGCAATCGCGGTTGCTGTCCGGTTCACCTCCGGCTGGGCCGCATACAGCCCCTCTTCGTCCACCCACATGTCGAGATCCGGGGTGAGCCGGACGACCTCGAGCATCTGACAATCGATGACCTCGCGGATCCGCGAGGTCGCCTCGGTGCCCAGATCGATCTCTTCGACGGCGCCGTTCGTGCCGACACGTAGTGCCTGGTCCATCGTTCAGCCCTCCTCGACGCCGTCGATGGTCCAGTCGGCGATGTCGAGGTCCTGGTAGCCCGCGATGCTGTACTTGTCGCGCAGGGCCGACTCCACGGCGTCGGAATCCACCGAGTCGCGCGCGTCGTCGGAGCTTCGCGCGGTCACCGACACTGTGACGGTCGCGCGCATGGTCACATCAACCTCCACGTCGAAGTCGCGGGACCGTGCGGGAAGGTCGTGTTCCTCCATGAAGTTGTCGAACTGGCTGCACAGGCTGTTCTCGTCCGCCCAGGCATGTGCTGACTCCACCAACTTGTCTACCCACTGCGCGTGCGACAGTTGAAGATTCGCCTTCGCGTCCTCTGCCGCCCGGTGCGCCTCCCGCGTCCGGGCCACATCCCGCCTCGAACGCATCGCCTCGGCGATCACCGGGGCCACACGGTCCCACCACACCGGCTGCACGCCCGGGGCCTCGAGCTTCACCTGATCCGGTGTCACACGGCCATGCCACACCACCACATCGGCGGAGACAGGCACCAAAGCCACATCCGCCCAGCCCGCAGGTGCCGGTTCCCCGGAACGGTCCACCACCACCCACCCACGGATCCACGCGGACCCCGTATCGACATTCACGAACGCACCATCCGACGGCGGGAACACTGCGCTCTCCGCAGACCCCTCCACACGCTCGGTGACAACGCCGTCGACAGCGTCGATAGACATGACGAACTCCAAACCCCCGAGACGAATCACGCCCGGGATCAGGCGGGCCAGGGTGGTCAATCCCCGCCCCGCAGCAACTGAGGACATCACGAACATAACCGACACCACCGACACCGTCAACACGCGAAAGTGCTTGTGTTACACACATATCGAGCATGTCGACACTCAGATTAACCGTACGAAATCAAGCGCTTGAGCATGTGAAATTGCCACCCACCCATCCGGTGCCGGGGCACCGGATGGACAAGATCAGCTTCGTCTGGCGGCCAGGGACCGGATGCGGCAAGGACGGGTAGACGCCGGCACGGGGAGTGGCCACCCGGGCAACTCCACGCCATGTGGAGTACCCCACTACTTCAGGCCGGGGGTGGTGCTCGCGCGCAGGCTTTCTCGGTACAGCCAATCACCACGCCACGAGGCGTACCACGAACGAAGCACACCATGACCGCCACCGCAGACCTCAAGATCGACACGCACCTGAGATGACCCCCGTCGACTCCCAACAGCTCGCGACGTTCTTGCTCGGCGCCTGGAATGGGGTCTACGCCCTCAGCTCGCGGCTCCAACTGGCCGGAACCGGTCCCGACGACGTTCGCGACTGCCTGGACCAAGCGCGACGAATCTTCCTCGCCGGCCTCGCAGCAGACTCCGCCCGCGACGTGCAGCTTCTCCCCGTGCCCCGACCAGGTGAGATCGAACAGTCTGACCTTCCGCATCGGGCCTAGCCCACCGACTCAGATCTACAGGCAGCCGCACATCGCCGGGTTTGACGACTTTGTCCAACTGCTCCTGCTGCGTGTCGGCGAGCCAGCCGAGCACGTCATCGGGAAACATCGCACGCTCACGGTCATAGCCCGAGTCATCCGTGGAGTACTACCAACCATTGGCGTGCAGGTACTCGGCGATCTCCCTCTCGAACTCGACCTCGTTGTGCTGCGCCACGTCAGACCACCGCCTTTCTCACGTCGATCTGACCGGTGACCGCCGCGGTTATGAGCGCCGATCGTCTCTCTCGACAAAGCGCTCGGTCTCGGCAATCAAGGTGCCGATCTTCTCGACTTCGATTTGGAGCTGGCACACTTCGTCAGCCTGCACACCTATTGGCGGGAGCTCTATCCTGATCTCTGCTAGGTCGCTGACGTTAATACGCGGCGTACGCGCGGATCCGAGGTCGATGCTGCCGATACCTTTGATACGGCTGGTCATTTCGCTCACAAAGGCTTCACTTCTCATGACTGCAGCAAGCCATTCCGCATTCAGGTCGCGACTTGGACGAAGTACCGCGTAGTCAGGACTAACGATGCCGTCTTCCGGTGCTAGCCCCAATACCGTTCAGTTAGTGGAGTTTGCGTTATGATGAGGCGTGCCTCGTAGCGGATGGGTGAAGCCGATCTCGGATCGGCGGTTGTCGGATGTGGTGTCGGTGGGGTTGTTGACCAGGGTTTTCCC
>NZ_JBAQEO010000472.1:0-4122 GCF_049286785.1 Rhodococcus sp. (in: high G+C Gram-positive bacteria)
CTCCACGGCCACACCCCGGCCGGCGAGGGTCAGCATCGGGATGTCGTTGGGCATGTCGCCGAACGCAACGATCTTCGTGACGTCCACACCCAGTCTTTCGGCGACCACAGCCAGACCCGACGCCTTCGTGATCCCGGAGGCCGACAGCTCGATCAGACCGTTGTTGGTGGAGAACGTCACATCGGCACGGCCGACGATGTGGGGTGACAGTACATCGGCCATCGCCTGACTGCTCATCCCGGGCACCCTGATCAGCAACTTCACGGCCGGTGCCGCGAGCACCTCGACCTCGGACATTTCGGTGTTGTCCGGGTTCAGCCACGCGTGCTGGTAACCGGGGGAACTCACGAACTGGGGTGTGGCGGCGTCGTGCGCGCTGATGCCGACCCGTTCCGCGGCGAGACCGGCACCGGGCAAAAGGTCGAGTGCGAGCTCCGACAGCCAGGTGAGGGTGTCCACATCCAAGGTCGCGGAGCTGATCACCCGATCACTGGCGCTGTCGTAGACGACAGCACCGTTTGCGCATACCGCCAGGGGTGCGTAACCGAGTCCCTCGACCACCGGGTGGATCCAGCGCGGGGGCCGGCCGGTGGCGAGCACGAACGGCGTCCCCGAGTCGACCACCGCCAGGACGGCATCTCGGGTGCGGGCGCTGATGCGCTCGTCGTCCCCGATCAGGGTGCCGTCGACATCGGACGCTACGAGACTGGGACGGTCTGGGCTCACCCTGGCCATTCTGCCCGTTCGATGCGCGCCGCCGCCGGGCGACTGCCGGTCAGCGCTCAGTTCCCGGCGTCCCTGGGGCGTCGTGCGCGCGCTTTCGCCTCCGCGTCTTCGAGGTCCATCTTGTTCGCCTCATCGAGCGTCGGGGCGCTGCCACCGAGTCGCGCGGGCACCCAGTAGGCCCCGGCCGGGTGGTGGTAGTCCTTCTGCAGATCGGCCAACATGGCCTGCATGGTGGTGTGCAGTTTCTCCGTCAGCTCGGACGCCGGCTCGAAGGGCTCGATGGGCTCCCCCACGGCGATCGAGATGGGAGTGTTGGTCCGTCCGAGCCGCTTCGGATATCCCTTGGTCCACACCCGCTGGGCACCCCAGATCACCATCGGAATGATCGGCGTACCCGATTCGATCGCCATCCGGGCGGCACCCGACTTGAAGTCCTTGATCTCGAAACTGCGGCTGATGGTCGCTTCCGGGTACACACCGACCAGTTCGCCACGTCGCAGGAAGTCGACCGCCGCCCGGTAGGAATCGGCGCCGGCGCCGCGATCGACGGGAATGTGTTTGAGGGACCGCATGACCGGACCCGAAATCTTGTTGTCGAACACTTCCTTCTTCGCCATGAAGCGGACGTACCGCTTGACGCTGCGAACCGGGAGTCCGGCGTAGGTGAAATCCATGTAGCCGGTGTGGTTGATCGCGATGACCGCCCCACCGCTCGCCGGGATGTGCTCCTCACCCTTGACTGTGAATTTCAGTCCTTCGAAAGCGAATACAGTGCGCGCGATGCCGATGATGGTTCGGTAGACGGGTTCCACAATCGGCTAGCGTAGCCGGGTATCTGCGATCTGGCGTGCCGTCGGGCACGCACCTGCGGCAGGACGACGAGAGAGGGCACGCGTTCGGATGGGTTACTCGGGCAGGAGAACACTCACGGCGGCGCGCACGCTGGGATTCGCGGCCGTAGCCGCGGCGGCGGTGGCCTGCGATTCGCAGTCCGGGATACCGGCAGAGGTGCCGGAGCAGATGGTCACCGTGGAGAGTGCCGATACCGAGGAGCCCACTGTCGCCATCCCGTCGACGACGCCGCGACCCGCGCCCCAGGTGACGATCGGCACTGTGCCCGGAAACTCGGCGGCAGTGGACGCCGTCCGGGCCTGGGTGACCGACCTGATCACCGATCGCGCCGTGCTGCCCGGCACGTGCTGGACCCTCCCGCCTGCCCAGATCACCGAACAGCACGAGGACACCGAAGCGATCCTCACCGCGCTCGCACAGCCCGGGGTCGACGGGCAGTTCGCGGTGTCGTGGACGGGCGCGGGCACCACCGTGTCCGTCAAGCGCAGCGAGATCGCATCCGGCTATGCGTGCCCGCACGTTCACCCGTCCGGCACCGACGACTACTACACACCGGCCGACGCCGAGCACGCCGTGACGCGGTTCCTGTCACGGGAGGCGGGCCGCCCGGTACACAGGGCGGACACCGAGTCCACGTACCCGTTGATCTGCCCCGGCTTCAGTCCGTGGGACCCAGCCGGCACGGGCAGCGGCGGGCAGCCGCCCCTGAAACTGGACCCGGACGTGCTGGCCGGAACCACCGATTTCGATGCCGAAGCGATGACGTCGAAACCCCTCCGCGGCGATTACATCGCTGTCACCGTGCCGGTCACCGACGTCTCGGGTGTGACGGAGTCCGAAACGATCACCTTGACCGTGGGTTCGGACGGCTACTGCCTGGGCGAAGTGACCTAGACGCCGCGGACGCCTACCCTGGAACAGTCGCTCAGCTCCCAGGAGGCATACCAGTGCAGGTCACCAGCGTCGGACACGCCGGATTCCACATCCAGACCGAGGCAGGATCGATCCTGTGCGACCCCTGGGTGAACCCCGCGTACTTCGGGTCCTGGTTCCCGTTCCCGGACAACACCCAGCTCGACTGGGACGCTCTCGGTAAGTGTGACTACCTCTACGTCTCGCACCTGCACAAGGACCATTTCGACCCCGAGAACCTGAGCAAGCACGTCGACAAGAACGCGACGGTGCTGCTCCCGGACTTTCCCGTGCCGGATCTCATGCGCGAACTCGAGGCCCTGGGCTTCCACAACTTCGTCGAGACCAAGGACTCCGTGAAGCACACGCTGAGCGGACCGAAGGGCGACCTCGACATCATGATCATCGCGCTGCGCGCACCCGCGGACGGCCCGATCGGCGATTCGGCGCTGGTGGTGTCGGACGGCGAGACCACCGTGTTCAACATGAACGACGCCCGGCCGGTGGACATGGACGTCCTGCACGAACAGTTCGGCAAGATCGACATTCACCTACTGCAGTACTCGGGCGCCATCTGGTACCCGATGGTCTACGACATCCCCAACAAGACGAAGGCCAACTTCGGCAAGCAGAAGCGTCAGCGCGGCATGGACCGGTGCCGCAGCTATATCGAGCAGGTCGGGGCCACATGGGTGGTGCCGTCGGCCGGCCCGCCCGTCTTCCTGGACGACGAATTGCGGTGTCTGAACGACGACCACGGCGACGAGGGCAACATCTTCCCGGATCAGATCGTCTTCCTCGAGCAGATGCGCCTGCACGGCAACGACGGCGGCATCCTCATGATCCCCGGCTCGACGGCCCACCTGGTGGGCGGCGAAGTGAAGCTCACCCACCCCATCCCCGACGCCGAGGTCGACAAGATTTTCTCCGACAAGGCCGCTTACATCGAGGACATGGCCCAGCGGATGGCGCCGGTTCTCGCAGCCGAGAAGGCGCGGTGGGCACCGTCAGAGGGTGAGCCGCTGCTGGGACCGCTCCGGGCCAAGTTCGAGCCGATCATGAAGCAGTCCGATCTGATCTGCGACGGCATCGGCTACCCCGTGGGCCTGGTGATGGGCGACGAGACCGTCGTCCTCGACTTCCCGAAGCGTGTGGTGCGCGAGCCCATCGAGGGAGAGGGCAAGTACCGCTACGGTTTCCGTATCGCGCCCGAACTCGTGCGGACCGTACTGCGCGACGACGAACCCGACTGGGTCAACACCATCTTTCTGTCCACCCGATTCGAGGCGTGGCGCGTCGGCGGCTACAACGAGTTCCTCTACACATTCTTCAAGTGCCTCACCGACGAGCGCATCGCCTACGCCGACGGCTGGTTCGCGGAGGCACACGACGACACCGCATCGATCGAACTCGGCGGCTACGAGATCCAGCGTCGCTGCCCGCACCTCAAGGCGGACCTGTCGAAGTTCGGTGTCGTCGACGGCACCAACCTCACCTGCAATCTCCACGGCTGGCAGTGGGACCTCGAGTCGGGCCGGTGCAAGACGTCCAAGGGTCACGAACTGCGGTCCACCAAGCTCTGACCCGTCCACCCTCCCCTGCCGTCCAGCCTCCCGCGCTGTCGCCCAATGT
>NZ_JBAQEO010000473.1:0-2645 GCF_049286785.1 Rhodococcus sp. (in: high G+C Gram-positive bacteria)
GGCGTCGGGCCGTGATCGTCGGCGGCGGCTACATCGGACTGGAGACGGCCGCCTCGTTGCGTGCACTGGGTCTGGAGGTCACCGTGCTCGAGGCGACCGGGCGCGTCCTCGAGCGGGTCACCGCCCCGGAGGTATCGGCGTTCTTCGACCGGATCCACCGGGAGGAGGGCGTGAACATCCGGACGGGCGCGCTGGTCGAGGCTCTGTCCGGCGACGGCAGGGTCCGCGAAGTGATCCTGGCCAGTGGCGAATCAATTCCCGCCGACCTCGTCATTGTCGGCATCGGCGTTGAGCCGAACACCGAGCTCGCCGCCGCCGCGGGTCTGGTCGTCGACAACGGCATCGTGATCGACGACCAAACCCGGACCAGCGACCCCGACATCGTGGCCGCCGGGGACTGCGCCAGTCACGACATGGCCCGTTACGGCCGTCGCATACGCCTGGAGTCCGTGCCGAGCGCGGCCGAGCAGGCCAAGGTCGCCGCCGCGACCGTCTGCGGGAAGTCCAAGAAGATAGCGGCGCTTCCATGGTTCTGGTCAGATCAATACGATCTCAAGCTCCAGATCGCCGGTCTCAACACCGGGTACGACGAAGTCGTCCTCCGCGGCGACCCGACCCGGGACCGCGACTTCACCTGCTTCTACCTCCGTGCCGGCGAGCTCATTGCCGCCGACTGCATCAACCGTCCCCGCGACTTCATGTTCAGCAAGCGGGCCATCACGCAGCAACTCCCCATCGACCGGGCCGAACTGGTGCTCGCCGGCTCGGCCTGAGATGACGGGTCCTTGGGCGATGGGTACGACGACAGCGAGTGCGGACCGCGTTTCGGAAAGGAACATCAGTGACGAACGTCATCCATCTCCCGCTGGCGAAGGGTCGTGAGCGGCTCTCGTCGGTCCTCATGGTGCCACTGCCGAGTCGGGTCGACGCGGCCCTGCTAAGGGCCAGTGACCGGTGGCCTGTCCGTGAGCTCGCCCCGCCCCCGGCGGGGTCGGGCCTCAAGCCGGTCCTAGGGACCGCCGGCTTGCCTCTGCTCGGTCACACCCTGGACTACATCCGGTTCGGCTCTAACTTCTCCCGGGCCAGGTACCAGCGGTTAGGACCGGTCTCGTGGATGGGCGCCTTCGGCACGAAAATAGTGGCGGTGGCCGGCCCGGATGCCACACAGGAGGTGCTGACGACCAAGGCGAAGTCGTTCTCCCAGGATGGGTGGACCTATCTCATCGATGCCTTTTTTCACCGGGGCCTGATGTTGATGAGCTTCGACGAACACAGGATGCATCGGCGGATCATGCAGGAGGCGTTCACCCGCGACCGGCTCGCCGGCTACGTCGACCAGCTCGGCCCGACGCTGGAGACCAGCATCCCCGGGTGGACAGCGGGCCAGTCCACGCGCATCTACCCGCTGCTGAAGGCCCTGACTCTCGACGTCGCAACGAAGGTCTTCATGGCAGGTCGGGGGGGGAGCGAGGACACCGACGCCATCAACGACGCCTTCGTGGCCACCGTGCGTGCGGCCAGCTCGATCATCCGTTTCCCGCTGCCGGGGACTCGTTGGCGAGCCGGAGTCCGTGGGCGCGCGCTCTTGGAGGACTACTTCACCCGGCACCTGCCGGCGGCTCGAAGTGGCCAGGGAGGCGACCTCTTTGCGGGGCTGTGCCATGCGCGCACGGCCGACGGTGAGGCGTTCACCGATGAGGACGTCGTCAGCCACATGATCTTCTTGATGATGGCGGCCCACGACACATCAACCATCACCACCACCGCTGCCGCCTACTTCCTCGCCAAGCACCCGGCCTGGCAGGAACGGGCGCGGGCCGAGTCCGACCAACTCGGTGGACGCCGCCCGGACATCGACGACCTGGACTCGCTGGGGACTCTCGACCTGGTGATCAAGGAGACGCTGCGTCTGGTGGCGCCCGTGCCAATCGTGATGCGCAAGACGGTCGAGAACGTGGAGATTGCCGGACACCACATCCCGGCGGACACCCTGGTGGCCGTGGCTCCGTCGGTGAACCACTTCGACGAGTCGTGTTGGACCGACCCCGACACCTTTGACCCTGACCGCTTCAGCGAACCGCGGCGTGAGGACCAGAATCACCGCCTCGGGTGGATCCCCTTCGGAGGAGGGGTACACAAGTGCATCGGTCTGCACTTCGGCACCCTCGAGGTCAAGGCGATTCTGCACCACATGCTGCGCACCTACACCTGGACGGTCCCCGACCAGTATGAAGCGAGGTGGGACAACACCTCGCTCCCCATTCCGGTCGACGGGTTGCCGATCACCCTGGAGCGCAGATGAATCAGGCACCGGTGGCGTACTTGGGGGCGACCGACTTCCTCGACATCGAGCACGAGTCCGTCCGGGCGTTCACCGCCGCCGCGGTTGGGGATGCGAGCACCGACCGGGACAAGGCGAAGCGCCTCTTCGCCACCGTCCGCGACCAGATCTGGTACGACCCCTACCCGGTGTCGGACGATCCCGCCCATTATCGAGCGAGCTTCGTCCTCGAGACCGGGCGCGCCTATTGCGTCCCGAAGGCGGTGCTCTTGACCGCGGTGTGCCGTGCGGCAGGGATTCCGGCGCTGCTGGGCTTTGCCGACGTCCGAAATCATTTGCAGACCGAAGCGTTGCGAGCGCTCAT
>NZ_JBAQEO010000474.1:0-13657 GCF_049286785.1 Rhodococcus sp. (in: high G+C Gram-positive bacteria)
GCTCACCACCGACCAGAAGCGGCTGGCGCTCATCGAGGCAGAACAACGCCGCCGGACCGGTAGCAGCGCACGAGCACCGCAGCGCAGGGACCGGCAGACCACCGAGCAGCCGCGTGAACCGGAACTGTCCGCTTACGACCAAGAACACGATCGAGGACCTGAGCTGTAGCAGTCGGCACACCACACATCCTCGCCACTACCAGCGAGGGGAAACGAGGAAAACATGGCAACCGACGTCCGGGCACAGTACGAACACGAACCGCCTCCCGAGCCTGTCGGCACCGCACAAAAGGCACAGTCGCCGTCGGGCGACGCCGGCTCTCTCGAGCCACAGGAACAACTCGATCTCGACGAATCCTGGTCTGCAGCTGAGGGCGGTGCCGACGTAAACGCCGGCGACTCCGATCGATCAGACGACTCCATACCTTCGCCGCATCAGGCCAAGGAACCCGCCCCAACCCGCACTCCCATACGGCCAGGCGACGACGGCGTACGCGTCGATCCGATCACCGCATCACCGACCGTCAGGCAGCCGAATCGGGAGCCGCAGCGCACCGCACCGCCGCCGAATCAGCAGGTGTCCGACATCGCCGCGTTCCTCACCAACGCCGATGAACGGCGGCGCGCCGGACAGCGAGTGCCCTCACCCCGCCCGATCCCAGATGTGCTCGGCGCCCACAACGGTTCACCGATCGACCAGACCAGAATCCAAGTCCTCGCCGCGGCCGCCGCGGCACGTCACCTCGAAGGGCCCGAATCCTCGAGCGCGCAACGCCTGAACAAGCTCGCCCAGGACAACGACGCACGGCTACACGCCCTCCGCGACCACGAGCGCCGCAACGCGTCGATCGCGCACTCCGCTCAGGAAGTATCGAGAGAGGATCTGGACGCCGTCGATCAGGAGCGCATCGAACGAGAGGCCGTGAACGATCGTCGTGTGTTCGACGCGGCCGCTGCTGTCGCGATGGGGTATGTCGCATTGAAGGGGCTTCCCGCCTACGACCAGCTCGCCCAACTCTCCGAGACCCGGCTCGGCCCCGTGCCCCAGTTGCCAGCGGCAGAATCTCCCGAGCAGTCGCCGGCCAAGGGTGGGCCATCCGCTGCGGAGAAGACGAAAAGCGTTCTCGACTCCATGGGCCGAGGACTCGCCCAGGCTGCCGGTCCGCTCGCCGGCGACGACGAGGTTGCCGCCAATCTCTCGCCAGTCAACCTCGCTCAGGTCGGTGACGAACTCACGAATCTGGTGGCGAGCATCGCTCCGGCCATGAAAGCAGCCATGTCGAGCCACCCGCGGTCCATCAAGGAACTCCTCAACGTCGAGCAACGCCCCGACGAAGAGAGCGAGATCGCGTTCGAGCAAGAACCCGAACTCGACCGCGAACGCGGCCACGACATGGAGCACGCCATCTAGATTCGCCACACTGGTCTGCGAAGCGACGAACGCTGGTGGGCTGCCCCGAGACAACTCGGGGAGCCCGCCAGCGTTTCCAGTGCTTGTTTCTCAATGTTGCAGGCTTAGCTGTCCAAGGTCCAGCGGCACCCGCCTACGGTCTTCACAAATTGGCGGTACTGGTTTCAAGGTAGGCCGTGGTGCCGAAAGTCTGAGCCCCAGGCATCGCCTCAGAATCGGGTGCGCTTTTCCTGGGCAAGAAGTACGCGCCGCACATGCCGATCTGGCTCTTGCCGTCCGTCACATACGTGCCCGGCCCAATGTCGACACCGACCGTAAAGATCCCATCGCTGAAGGATGTTCGAGGCCCAATCGGCGTCGGTGCAACCGTTGTGGTGATGGGTGCTTGCAGACGCGTTGTCGTCGGCGGAGCGGAGGCTTGGACGGTAACGGTCTCGTACACCGTGACGGTTTCGGTGGAGGCGATGGAAGCGTTGTCGTCGCTGCATCCGGCTAGAAGGAGAAGCGCGCGCTCACGGCGGTTCTCACTGCGGTTCTGTTCACCGGAGATACTTACCAGACTGAACAATTTTTGGGGTTTATCAGCTATCGACCATGAACAGACCTGCCGGCGGCTGGATGAAGATCGGCCAGACCACCATGTGGAAGACCCGGCACCCGCAGTTGAGCATCGACTTCCGGAAACGCTACGGCTGGACCATCGTCCGTCACTGGCAGTCGAACCCGGTCTCGGCGATCCGGCAGCAAGGCGCCCCGCGATCAGTACTCGGCGGCCTCGAGATCCACCTGCGACGCCACGCCGGACAACCTGACGAGGTGACTGTGCTCAGCGACCCGCTCCCCCACCGCGGTCGCGGCATCTGCGGAGCCGACGAATCCGAGACATTCCGAGGCCAGTCCTTCGGCGACCTCGTCGCCTACGCCGACGTCCTCACCCGCTGCAGCGCATCCGAGGCGTAGAAACACGAAGGTTCCGCCCGCCCACTGCGACGAAGGCTTCGACTGGTTCAGTTCAGATCACCCATAGAAGACTTCTCGACCTGACGAAGTACGGGATTGGCAGGAGGCCGGTCCAGGACGGAGAGGACGTGGCCGTCGCCGGGGCCGCATTTCGTCCCGATCGAGACGATGGCACAAGCGACACCGACGACTCGCGATCTCACCTCGGTGGCGGCACTCGTCGACGTTCTCAACGATCACCGAGGTCGACCTGGTATTCCTCGACGCCGCCTGGAAATGGAGACCGGCCGCGCCGACTCGCTCCGTCTCCCTGGTCGACGCTCCGATCCACATCTGCTTCATCACCGCCGAGATCTCTCATCCTCTTGTTCCCTGAGCACTGCCGCCGAGTCACACCCACAACCACAGCTTTCGACGAGTCGCATGGGGCGTGTTTAGGCAGGGCACGCCGGAGAGGTGAGCTGGGCGAAGGACACGATTGTGCACGCAGTAGCCTTCGATAGCTTCCAGGTGCCATTCGCTGCGGGGATGAAGATCGCCGGGATGCCGTTCGGCTGGACCTCGCCATTAAGCGTGAGCTGCAGTTGAGCACTGGCGGTGCCGTCGCCGTTGTCTATGACCGGATCCAGCACTTGCACCTGCGCACCCGACTTCTGGGCTGCGGCGGCGACCTGATTGATCAGCTCCGGATCCTGGTCCGAACCCCCAACCATTGCCACTTTCTCCTCGATCGGAGTCGCGGGGTCCATACCCTTTGCAAGAAGTGCGTTGAGTTCCGCCGCAGTCGGCAACTTGAGCGGCGGGGCGGTCTCCGTCGTCGTGGTTGTAGTGCTCGTCGTGGCCGCGGTGTCCGAGTCGTTCGATCCACAACCAGAAAGCGCTAGTACTGCGGAAATTGCTACTACCCCAACGGTAACCCTTCGAAAATTCATCTCAACTACCTCTCAAAATCAGTGTTTCCTCTGTGGCGATCTAAGCATCAAGTTCGGAACTTCCCCGGCCACCGTCCCACTTCGCAGGGACGCGCGTCGAGTAAAGACACGCCCTCTGCTTAGTTAACCTCGCGAAAAGGTCACAACTGTGAAATGGTTCAACTGGGGTGGCCTATGAGGCCATAGTGCATCACCAGGGACAAAGGGGAGGCGTGTATGACGCGTATCAAATCTCTTCGCCGCAGAGCGACACGCTCTGCTTCATTGGTGTTCCTCAGCCTGCTACTCGGCGTTGGCGGGCTCATCACCGCCCCAACAGCCTCTGCTGATGGAAACTATTGCGGCTATTGGGTTCTAGGCGCTATCGAGGCAAAATATCTATCCAAGGGTGGCCCGGGCGGCGTCCTTGGATGCCCCACGACCGGCGAGTTGACCAATCCAGACGGCTATGGAAAGCGGAATCACTTCGGTCCGCGCGGCATCATCTACTGGTCTGGCGGCACTGGAGCACACCCCGTATGGGGTGCCATCCTCGATCTATATAGCGCGTGGGGCTACGAGCAGGGCCAGTACAGGTATCCAACCGGCGATGAGGCCGTCTATCCCGATCCGCTTGGACCGAGGTATACGCAGAACTTTCAATGCGGGCGGCTCCAATGGCAGAGCGGGTGGCCTTCCACCTACTACAATTGCGATTAATCAGGAGGGGTGAGGAATGAAGCTCAGGAAATCCGCACTAGCAGCCATCGCCGCGATGGGCGTAGCAGCAGCCGGCGCAGTCGGCGCCTATACCGTCGCAGTCGCCCAACCCTCCACGAACGCACAGCCGTCTTCCACGGAGACGCAGGAAACCTCTTCAACCAGCGCACAGCCCGCAATCCCCGCGCAGGAAGCGGGACCCCCCGCCCCCGCTGAACTCACCGACAAGATCAACAACTTGACCGTGGGACCTTCGGAAAGTGCGCGGTCTGCTCAGCCAGATCTCGTCGAGGGAGACGGCCCCGACCCGGTGATCTTCGATCCGAGAGCAATCGCTGCAGGAGTTTCGCCCCCTGTTTCCCAGGTCGTTCGAGTCGATATGGTTGGGACCGATCGAGCGATCGCCACTTCAAAGGTGCTCATCAACGGCAAGGAAATGCCTCAACTTGCACAGATACCGTTTGTCAATGACGGTGGGGTGTGGAAGATCGAGAAGGCATGGGCTTGCAGTTCGATCATGGCCAGGGACAGCAACGACCCCGCCTGCGCCTAGCTGAACAGTCTGACCAGGAACGCCAGAAGGAGAGTTTCCTTCTGGCGTTCCTGGTTTCTCAGAAAATCTGGAACTACAAGTCGCGTGTAGTGGTGACGGAGATGAGCGGGCGACCAAGGAGCATGGCATGCGGTGAGCTCGAGCTCAGCGCCGCCGCCTGTTGTGCCGTCGACCGCGACGAGCGCGGAGTATCTGTTCGGAGGTGCCATGGTGTTCGATAGCGGCAATGCACGGTTGTTGGTGGTGGATCGGGCTGCCGAGGTGCTCGATCGAGATGACGCGTTCGCGGTGACGGCGAACGCCGACGGTTCGGGTTGGTGTCTCGAGGTCGGTTCGGGTTGGTGTCTCGAAGTGCACATCGCCGGGGTTGCGGACGTGGTGGCTCCCGGGTCCGATGTCGATGCGACGGCGTTCCTGCGGCGCGAGTCGAAGTACTTCCCCACCCGGACGGTACCGATGCTTGGCCGCGCCACCGAGCTGGCCCGCCACGTTGACCCCGACGGCGGATCGGTCGACGTTGCGGGTCCGCACCGAGTTGTCCAGGGACGGGTCGATGTCGGGAGTGACAGTCGACCGTGGGTGGGTGCCGGCGGGCCGGTGCGTGGCGGTCAAACACAGCGACGTCGCCCGCACTCTCGGATCGGTCGAGGACCCACTCCACGATGACGTGAGAGTCGCGAATTATGCGGTCCAGGCGCTGCTGGCCTGGCGCCGCCGCGCCGGTGTCTTCACCCTCTACGACATCGCCGACGGATGGGTCAGTACCGAGGAAGGCGGCATCACCGCGATACCCCTCGATGCACGCACAGTGGGGTACGTCATCGTGCAAGTACTGATGATCGCCGCCGATGAGGCGATCGCCCAGTGGTGTGCCCAGGAAAATCTGCCGATCCTGTACCGGAACGACCGCAGCGCGGCGGCCGCCGGCAGCAGTGAAGACCTGGCTGCGGAGGTCGAGGCAGCCATGACAGATTCAGTGTGGCGGTTCGAGAAGCTGCGTTCGCGCCTGCACTCGGCGTGTCGGGCCGCCACCTACGCTCCGACGGTGGACGGCCATCACGGGTTACGGTTGGCCGCGTAAACCCACGCCACCTCGCCGCTGCGGCGCGTGGCGGACCTGATCACCCAGCGAGCCATCTTCGCGCACCTCGACGCTGCCCCTGCCCCTTATACGACCGAGCAGCTGGGAAATCTCGCGATGACGACATCAGCCGCCGCATCGCAGCCGATCAGAAGGCGGAGGCTGACCGGATCGAGGCCCGCGACCGGATGGTGGCCGCACACATCGCTGCGGACGGAGGCCTGGAGGGACTCGATGCGAAGCGGTGGATGAAGGTCCTGGCGGCCGCGACGGAAGGGGATCTTCGTGTCGTTGCTCGACGCCGGAGCGCAGTGGATACCGATCCGGCGGAAGGTCTTCGACTGGGCCGCCCACGCGCATCCTGAATTCAGCCCGAGCGCGCTGGCGTTGTGGTCGCAGGCTCACCCAGAGCTGCCCCGTCCCGAGATCGACGGTGATCAGATCGGACTCTCGCATGCAATGAGGTTCGCCGCCAGGTACCGAGTCGGCGACATCTACGGGCCGTGGGCCGTAGCGGGGGGTAAGAAGCGGGCAGAGCAGGACGCGGCGGGGGGGGCTGATCATCGCGCTCACCGAGGACAGCCACGGTGACGTCGAATCCCCGCTAAGTCAATCGCCTGCTGTAGCTTCAGCCGCGGGGCCGGCGGGCCGCTAGGTCAGTTCGGATCCCAGGGCGATCGTTCGAGACTGCTGAGCTCGTCGAGCACCTGATCGACAGTCGTGGTCGGGATACGGAAGTCCTTGCCCTCCGAGGCTCGGAGGCGGTCGCGTACGTAGGCGAGCATGGCGAGTTCACGCCCAATGTCCTCCGGATGTTCTGTCCGAGAGTCGGTATCGAGATACTCGTCGTTCATCGTTTACGCCAATGCCATTAGCTCAGGTTCGTGGACCGATGGACCTCTGCAGCGAATCGACCAACTCGGACAGTTCCTCCCGAGTGGCCGCGAACGAGACTTCGCGCTTTTCGCGGGTGCCGGTCTTGGCAAGATTGAGGGTGACCGTCATGCGGCGCGGAACGTTTCCGCTCGAACGGCGAGACATACTGCCTGAGTTGACGCTGAGGGCCCTCGTGAGAGCCCATTCATCGAGCTGCGCGAGATCTGCGCCAATCAGAACCTTCGGTCCCGAGCCGTCAAAGTTGTCTACCATCCACTCCGTTTCAGGATCGTTGAGTTCGCTGTAGTGGGCGGAGCAGACGGGCGTCTCGTAGCTGTAGCTGAAGGAACCGCCCGGCTTTCCTGGATCCAGATCGATCGCGGTCTCGGCCAAGTTGGAGCAGTTGTAAACACCACACGTCATGTCTGTTCCCTACCTATTCCTACGATCGGTCGGCACAACGGTAGACGGTGCCACTGACAAACCGAACAACGTCCACACGCGGACCACAGATTCCAGCGTCGATCTTGATACCGTCGACGACATGCTTCCTCGTAAGTCCCCGGAGGCTCATGAAACCTCGCGTGTGCAAACTCCCCGGTCATTAGTTCGTATTACCCCCGCTCCGCTGGCGGGACCTCGACAGCTGTATAGGGCAGCATCAGGGGCATGAGTCGGCGAATCAGACTGTACTTCAGGAAACACGGCACAGAGGAAACCCGCTACGTCGCTTGGTTCGAGCTGACCGACAAACATGACTTGTATTGGGGAGCAGCAGAAAGGACTCTCGACCTACCCCCTACCCCCTACCCCGACCGCGGGCGGCACCAGTTCAGTCGAGCTGACGGTCCCGCAGAACTGGCAGGAAGCCGAAAAGGTTCACGCCAAACGCTCCTATCACGCCTCCGGGGTCATGCATGTGCAGGCAAACGGTAGCGGAGCGGCTGCGGCAAGCGATGTTCGTCTGGTTCGGCCGGAGGAGATCAGTGGTCCCACCTTCCTCGAAATGATGATCACGAAACCGCCGGCCAAGTTCGAGCCCTACACCCGATCGCTAACCAGACATCAAAGCTCAGCAATCGTGCTGAGCGTCCCCGAGGAAGATTGGAACGCTCGGCAGTACCTTGAGCTCTTTCTTGCGCCGTCGGGCGAGATTCAATGGCCCCGGCCCCTTCTGAAGGTGGCCGAGGGATTCTCCGACACGCCCGTTTACCACTCGCTCGACATCGAGATGGATCGACTCTTGGCGGTGCGATGGATCCCCCTTCCTCCGTCCGAATGGGACCAGTCCGACGAACCAATGGTCAGTTTCAGTCTTCTACCGGCCAAAAGAAGTGGGCCATACACCGGGGCGATCGCCCACGATCGCAAATTCTGCCAATCCGGCCAGTAGTTGCGGTTCCGGCCTTCCGGTGCAGTCACGGTGGGGTTCATCGAGAAGCACGGAACCGCACCGCCGGCGGCGACGTCGTCGTAGAGCGAGCGGAACGCACGTTCCTGTTTCAGGTAATTCGCGTCTAGTTGTTGCGGTTCATGAGGTTGGTGACGCGATGGGTGCGAGTCGGTAGCTGAGGGCGCGGGTCTCTTTCGGCAGGATGAGAAGTGCGACCAACTCGTCCCAGCCAGAAAGAGACCCGCGTGTCCCACCGTAACGCCCCGCTTAACCGGCCTCGGCCTCGTCATCGAACCGATGCAACTCTTATCACAGGAATTTTCCTTTGTAGATCTTTACCTGCTATTTGCGAGCTTGATCACCCGCTGGGTGGGATTGCGGTGGTCTGGCTCGGTCTGCGTGGCGGAGGCCGAGGGCTCATCACCCGGTAGATCGCCGCGACCGTCCCGAGGTGACCGACGTCGATGCCGGCGGCCTCCAGTCGCAGGGCCAACGTCCGGCCTGCTGGAAGTCTGGGAACTCCAAGCCCAGCCCAGCGTCGATCAGTACGGTCTGGTCGCCGCTACGCACCACGACAACGTTGAGCGGCCACTCGAGCTCGCCCGGCGGCAGGAACATCTCGTCCAGCCACGCCGACAGGTCAGCCGAGTCGGCATTATAGGCAATCGTCTGGGCTGCGATCGGTAGCCCCCCGTCGCTGATCACCAGACGCCGACCTTCACCGCGTAGCGCGACGGCATCCGGTCGCCCCCAAAAGAGCACGGATACAGCTGTGAATGGGCACCGCAGTTGGCCATTCGTCACCCTGGTTGGCCACTTCGCCAACCAAAGCCCGCTGCGCCACCTGACGAGGCCCGTCCGCGGCGGCCCATAGCCACACTGGGACGCTCCGGCCGAATCCTGCCCCGAAGTGCCCACCAGCCACGGCGTACCGAGAACGTTCAGTGGTCCGGGTCCCTTGTTGCAGGAGCACTGTCGGCCGGTCAGGCACGCGAAGCGGAAGCTCGATGTAGACAACGGCTAACGTGAGGACACGTTTTCGCACGTTGCCTAATCAAGGAGTTCCGACATGGCCCTGCCGATTCCCTCCGGACGGCGTACCGATGTCGTTCTCGCTCTGGCCGTTGCAACGGTTCTGATCGGCTCGGCCCCCGCAGGTGCCGAGCCCGCCACCCCGTCGATTCCTCGCGGCGCCCTCATGAGCGTCAAAGACGTGCTCGGTCCACAAGACCCCGGCTTCTGGAACCCCGATGTCCCGGGAACCCGCATTCTGACTCCGGTCGAGCCCGGGGTGAGTGTGTATTGCGCGAGCGGCTTCGAGCCGACGCCCGGATGCTCGACACTCGATATGCGCGACTGGTCCTCGCCGCAGCGGGACCTCGTGTTCGTCGACGTGCCCGTGATTGGACGGCCACCAGTACGCGTGTGGATGGACATCCTCCCCCGCTTGGATGAGGGCTCGCTGGGTCAACTGATGGAAGGCCTTTTCGCTCGTTGACATCGGGTGGACATGCGGAGAGCCCACCTGGCAGAGGCACTGCACTGCCCCCAATGAACGAGGCGCTATCCACGGCGTTGTTTGATGACTGGGTGACGACCGGCGCTCGACCAGGCCAAGATGACCGATAACCAATATCATCGACATTTCTGCTGGTTGATGCCCTTTTTCCGCGTCCAGTCTGCTGGCCGGTCCCGCGCTACCTCGCGAGTTCAGCTCTGCCTGTCGTCGCTCCCTGACTCGACCCGCTCGCGCAGCGTGTCAATGTATCCGGCTCGAATCACGCTACGAGTGCGCGGGCGCTTTCCCGCGTTGATGTCGTGGACGTACTGCGCGAGCCGTTCGGGGTTCTTGCCCGACCATCCGTGGGCGAGCGCCCATCCCTGCATCGCATCGGCGTCCATCGGCACCCGACCGTCGCGTAGAGCAAGCAGAACGCCCACGACCTGGTCCTTCTCGAAGCCCGCCGAGATCGTGTTGTTGTGGTTCACCGTGCGCGTCAGGCCCTTGAGCGCCTTGACCACGACCGGGTCGAGCTCGGGGCCGAGGCTCTCCCACGAGGAACCGTCACCGAGAATGTCGGGTTTCATCGCAGCGACCCACGGGCGGATCCGGTCCATGTTCCAGGCGATCACGCAGAGCGCACGGATGCCACGGCTGTAGCGCACCAGCTCGCCGACGTCGTCCATGTCGGCCCACGCCATCAGGACGGGGCCAGGGCCCGCCGGCACACCGCCGCCGCGACCGGTGATGTGCTCGACGTTGCGGTGGCGTTGCACAAGTCGTTCCAGTTCAGCGCAGTTCCGGAGGTTCGACTTGAGTGAGGTCCACACCGACAGTGTGTCGCCGTCCTCCATATGTCTGACTGACCATTCGATCGCGGCAGCGACACCATCATCGTCGTAGCTGGCGATGGCAGTCGGGTAGTCGATGTCGTGATCGAACATGCTTCCTCCACGGTGGAGCGCTCGGGTACCGATCACGCTAGCGGGCACCACCGACATTGTTCAGTACACGATCGGCTGGCCTTCGGGCGATCGTCGGTGCAGCTTCGAACCTGCTGGTTGGGCGGCACCATCGAGGTGTGAGCAGTTACCCATTGACCCGCGGGGGTTGTACTGCCATTGTGAGTACATGACAGTAGTGCGTGATGATCGATTGCAGGTTCGCGTCGACGCGACCGCGAAGCGCCGTCTCGAGGAGGCGGCCAGCGAAGTGCACTTGAGCCTGTCCGCATTCGTGCTCCAGGCCGCACAGAACAAGGCCGACGACGTGCTCGCCGAACGGGACGTCATTCGTCTCTCACCGAACGCTGCAGCGGCGTTCGAGGAAGCGCTGACCCGGCCTGCCAGGGTGAACGACAAGCTGGCCCAGGCCCTCGCCCGGCCCATGAAGTTCACGTGGCTCGACTGACGTGGAGTTCTACCGTCCCTGCTTGCTCGCCGACAAGCATCACCGCACGGAGTTCGCCAGCAAGACCGAGTCGCTGAACGAGTGGCTTCGCAAGTACTCGGGGCAGAACCGACGCGGGAACACCGCTGCAACCTGGGTGATCGCCGATCACGAGTACCGCGTTGTTGCGTACGCAACCTTGTCGATGACCTCGGTCGACAAGAGCGACTGTCCGCCGGCCCTCGCCAAGGGCACCCCCCGCCAGGTACCAGCACTGCTTGTCGGGCGGCTGGCCACCGACGAGCGTTTCGAAGGAATGGGCCTCGCGACACAGCTCGTCCTGCACATCCTCACCACCGCACTCGAGCTCAATGCCACGGCAGCGTGCCGCGCGGTGCTCGTCAACGCCCTCAACGTCGACGCCTACGAGTGGTGGCAACGGTTCGGATTCGAGCCACTGGACCCAGAGGATGACGCGAGCCTCGACCTTTACCTGCTGACCGCGGATATCGCCAAGACGCTGGAGCTAATGATCCCCTCGTAGAGACGCGCGGCCGGCTCAAATGACGTCCAGGACCGGTCCAGCGATTCGAATGAGCTGTACCTGTACATCCCGAAGATCCTGGAGACGATCGCAAACGATCACAACTGGTCGACCAGGACCGTGCGCATCGGCGCACGGCTCTGGCCACTCACCGACCTGACCGACTCCCGCCTCCAGCTCTCGTTGGGGTCGCAATGAGTTCGACCGAACTAGACGGAGGAATAGCATGACCGCCGACGATGACGATGCCGACGACGACGCACGCGGCGTGGCAGCATGGTCCCGTCTGATGCACATCGGAGCACACGAAGGCGACATTGGCACCCGACCAGGCCTCTCCATCCTCGGCATCGACGAGGTACGCCGCGTCTGCATCCGCGCATGGAAGTACAGCCGGGCAGACTTCGAACCCGACTTCTCCGTCGAACTCAAACACAGCCAGTGGCGCGAAACCTGCGCGCTCGCTGGTTCGATGCCGAATCACTCATGCTCGGCGCTGCCGCTTACATCGAGGCCGTCTGGCACCAGCAGGCCATCCAGGCCAAGACAGAACCCGCGGGCATGGCCCTCGCCCAACGCTATCTCGCCGACAGCGCCATCGACGCCGCAGTTGGTGTCGGACATCGGCTGGCCAATTTCGTCGTCCGTGTGGCCAGGACCTCTCCCGACGCCCAAACCAACCTCGTCCAGCTCACCCACCGCCAGAAACTTGGTCCCACAGACCTCCCGTTCGCCACTGACGACAGTGACGCATGGCTCTCTCTCAACCCAGCGACGGTTAGACGCCTCAAGAAAGTCCTCGATCCTTCGCTTCACGCAGCCTCGATCGACGCACTCCACGAACTGGTTATCTCGCCAAAATGGGTTGCAGCAGTGGATATCCGGGCAGAGAACTTCCACCGATGGCGCAAAGAACATGAGTATGTGACCGGAGTCGACGCCCACTCAGGCAACGCCCAAGACATCTACGACGCGGAAGATAAGCACACCGGTCGCGCAGTAGGAGGCTACGGCCGCCGCCACAAGATCAGCGACGGCCTGACAGAGAAAACCACGAATGCCGCCGGCGACGGCATCCGCCGGATCGCAAAAGCCTTCGACCTCATCCTCACCAACACAGTCGGAACCGTGCTCCCCACACAACACGTCGGATTCACCGTCGACATCGACGACCCCAAACGTTTCCGCATCCACCGCGTTCAGCCCTCGACCGCCACTTACAGCTGACAAACCGCGAGTTTTACACAGCTCGCGCAGCACACTCGCCCGATGTGCCGGTAGAGCGTGCTTCGGGCTACTTCAAGCACTTCGGCTATCTCCCCCTTCGCGCGGCGAGCTCGACAGCGCGGCCGCCAGGTGTGAGCCTTTGCGGCAAGTACACGGCCCCGTTCGATCGGATTCGGTATTGAATCGCTCGGTGAGCAGTATCCCGGCTCTTCCCGATCGGGAGTGCATGACGCGGGTTCGCGGGTGACGTGGTGAGGCCCAAGAGCTGATTGACTGGAGTGCGTGACCGACAGCGAAGGAACGACGTCCGCGAGCCGAACGATTGCGATTCTCGGTGTGGTGGGCCTGATGTGCGGGTTGGCCGCCGCCGGAATCCACCTGTGGTGGTGGTCCTCCCAACCCAAGATCGACATCGTCTACGACGGTGCGTACGAGCCTTTGCCGGACGTGCCGATGTCTTCGGGGTACACCTCGTTGCCTCTCGAGACACCTGAGGCCGGGCCGTGGCTGTATGTCGTCCTCGTCGCTGTTCCCGCGGTGCTCGGAGTGCTCGCCGGCCTTATCGCTGTGTGGTCCGGGTGGGGATTGGCCCGCCGCAAGGGTTGAAGCGCAAGGAAGATCGTTCAACCATCGTCAGACAGGACGGCCGATCGCGTCCTGAGATCAGATCGGGTGCTGGGCGAACGGCCCGCCCGGGGTCCCGCTTAACAGTCCTGCATGCAAGTCCTGCATAGGGCGCCTATCCGGGGGTCGGAACACGGCAGAAACCGGCCGCTATCAAGTCCACACCCGATATTCGACGTTGATTGTCGACACGGGTATTCGACAGTCGGCCCGCATGGTGCTTGCTGCTGAAGCGTCCACGGGCCGCGCAGCGATCGGCAAGGATCACTGCAAGAGGTCGAGGTAGTGCGAACGGGCCTTCATGGCGTGAATGAGCAGCTCATTCCCACTGTCGAAGCGGAGGACAACCAACTCCAGGAGACGGCCATCCGGGTCGAAGCCCAGCCGGAACTCTCGAGCGGGGTTGTCATCGTCCAGACCAGCGATATGCACGTGGTGCTCTGCCGCGTAGATACCAACCTCTGCGC
>NZ_JBAQEO010000475.1:0-1632 GCF_049286785.1 Rhodococcus sp. (in: high G+C Gram-positive bacteria)
GTCTATCCGCCCGCCGTGGTGCACTCAGATGCCATCAAGATCCCCCGCGCCCGCGGCGGTTGCGTCCATGAAGATGGTGTACGAACCGGAGCTCAATGAGCTGACCGGCGTGTCGTAACCGAACGAAAGACGGTCACCGCGTGATTCTTCGAGAGAGCTACCAACTCGACTCGACGAAAGAGCACACGATGACCACTTCCCACGATATCGACCTGCGCCAGCTTGTCGAAGACCGACTCACCGGTGCCAGCTCCGACCTGCTGCGCGAAGAGCCGTCGTCATCGCGCAGGATCCATACCGTCCCGCCGCGCGGTGACTCGGTGCACGGCCGCCCGAACGGCGGTGAGTGACCGTTGAGCTCGTCGAGAGCCGGGTCTACGGCAGTGGTCGGGATACGGAAGTCCTTGCCCACCGAGGCACGGCGGTCGCCGATCGCGATCTACGGCCAGCGCCGGTTGGATCAGCGCCATGGTCTCGACGTCGATGCAGGCCCCACCGGTGAAACGATCGAACACGCCCTCGGCGACATCGGAATCCCGCAGCGCCGGCGGATTGATGGATGTGAACTCTGTGGAGGCGTTGGTGGCCGGCGAGGGGCTTCGCGGCAACGAACGAGACGGCCGGCCGGCGAGTAAATCGCGATTGTGTCGCAGTCAGGTGATGGTGTAGCCGAGCTGATGGGCCGCACTGTCGATCGGGCCGGACAAACCGGGATGCGATAACGGCAGCGACAACGCCGGCAGCGCCGGAAACGCGTCCGTGGCCCGTTCGACGACGGCAACACACACACTGCCGGCGAACCGGCCGCGGTAGATGATCCCATCGAGGTCCTCGTAGGCCCGGTGAATGGTGCGGGCCCAGTGCTGGGTTCGGCCGTGCGCAGCGGAGTCGAGGGCATGGTTGCCGCCGACACGGGTCGCCCACGTGCCGTCGCCGATGCCGGACACATCCAGCAGTCTCAGTGGCCGGCGGCATCGCAGTCCGGTCAGGTACGGGTCCCCGCGACGGCGGTCGATGACACGGGCGCTCTGGAACGCTTCGGCCAGGGCGCCGCGTGGGCTGGATGCGCCGTACCAGATGCCGTAGTCGGCATGCTCGGCCCGCGGGAGCGGATGATGGTCGAACCGCAGGATCGGCCCGAATGTGCGCATCGCATTCCACGGCAGGACGTGCGCGCCGGTGGTGCGATGCACCCGCCACACCACCTCGGTCGGCTGCCAGTCGATCACTTCCTCGGGGCGCAGGCCTGCGTCGCGGAGGACGGAGATGGTCGGCGGCTCAGGCAGCATCGACCCCATCTACGCCGATTCCCATTCGGCGGCGGTGATCACGTCGGTGACCTGTTCGATGTCGGCGGCGGTTCCCGCGCTGCCGGTCAGCCACGCCGCGATCGACACCGGCTGCCCATCGACGGTCAGCGACGGCTGCGGGCGGGTGAGCAATGCCTGCACGGTCAGCGGGTGCAGATCCTTCGCCAACAACGGCACCACCTTGTCGAGGTGCGGCACCGCCCCGGTGTCGGTGAACTGGGCGGGCGGCAGCAACCGGTTACGGCCCGACGCAAACGCCCACAAGGTGCCCTCGCCGAGGCGTTGCCGGATCCGGGCCGCGGTCACCCCGAGACGGTCCGCG
>NZ_JBAQEO010000476.1:0-5485 GCF_049286785.1 Rhodococcus sp. (in: high G+C Gram-positive bacteria)
CTGCTGATTCTGGGCGTGGTTCTGATCGGCAACGGGATGGGCGGGCTGTAGGCGGCTGCCCGCATGGTCGGCGTGACCCCCTGATCGGTCGCCGTGGCCGACACACTGCGTGAGAATCCACATCGACCAACTCGCTCTCCGCGTCGTCGACGCCAGCCGGGCACTCGTTGGCGGAATATGTCACCGCGGACGCCACCACAGAGTCCGCGTTCGTCTTCGGCGAGGTGTATTGCCGCGCCGGCGAGTGGATGGGACTCCGGCCTGGCCGGTCTGGCAACGGATTTCGGCGTCGACATCGATAACGATCCGGAACACGAACCTACCGGCACCCTCGAAGCTCGGTCCGACAGTGAAGAACCCGCCGCGCCGGCGCCGGTCGACTCCGCCGGTGGCACCCCGCCGCATTGTAGAAAACGAAATCCCCGTCGGAGCGAACCTTTCCGTCCGCGTTCAGCAGCAAAGCCGACTCGTCGACCTCGATCTCCGACAACCCAGGAACACCAATTTGTGCGGCCGGGCAGAGTCATTGCCGACTACCGGCGTCGCATCAACCCGCACACCAGCGGGTACGACCAGTGCCGACGATCCCCGAGCACCGTGTCGCCGCACATCACAGATCCGAACTGGTCAGTGCGCGGGCCGCCGACGTTCCGGCAGCGCACAACATCCCGGCGCGCACAGCGCCCCGTTGCAGCCGACCCCGAGCAGCGGCTCGGTCCCGCGACGCTCGGGCGCGACGTCGTCGAACCGTTCCTCGATCAGATCGACCACCAACCGCGCGAACCGCGGATCGGTGCCGGCGGTACCGGCCCGGACGAACGCCATACCGAGTTCGGCGGCCCGGTCCTTGGCTTCGGTATCGAGGTCCCACACCACCTCGAGATGATCGGACACGAAGCCCACCGGGACGACGATGACCGCGCCGGTTCCGCAGGCATGCAGGTCGTCGAGGTGATCCACGATGTCGGGTTCGAGCCACGGCACCTGCGGCGGTCCCGAGCGCGACTGCCACACCAGGTCGTAGTCGTTCAGCCCCAGTGCCCGCGCGACCAGTTTCGACGCCTCGGCCACCTGCCGGCTGTAGAGGTGCCCGCCCTCTTCCGGCGGGCCGCCGGTCGCATCTGCCGAGGCAGGGATCGAATGGGCGGTGAACACCACCCGGGCGGTGTCGCGGTGTTCGGCGGGCAATTCGGCTCGGGCGCCGATCACCGCGTCGGTCACCGCGTCGAGAAACAGCGGATGATCATAGAAGTGCCGAAGTTTCGTCAGATCCGGGGCACCGGCTCCCACCGCGGCACGGGCCCGGGCGATGTCCTCATGGTACTGGCGGCACCCGGAGTATCCGCCCCACGCCGACGTCGGGAACACGAGAGCGGAGCGCACCCCGTCCTCCACCATCTTCGCGACGGTGTCCTCGACCATGGGATGCCAGTTCCGGTTACCGAAGTAGACCGGCATCTCGATTCCGCACGCCGCAAGTTCGGCCTCCACCCGCTCGATGAGGTCGCGGTTGAGTGCGTTGATCGGCGACACGCCCCCGAAGTGCAGGTAATGCTCGGCGACCGCGTCGAGCCGCTCCGGCGGTATCCCCCGGCCTCGGGTGACGTTCTCGAGGAAGGGGCGCACGTCGGCAGGCTTCTCCGGTCCCCCGAACGACAACACGAGCAACGCGTCGAACCGTGCGCCGGACTTCTCGGTCATGCTGTCCAACTTTCGTGGTGTCGTTCGGGAGGAGTCGTGCGCGGACTCAGCCCGCCATGGCGTGCGCGCCACCGTCGACGTAGATGATCGACGCGGTGGTGCCGGGCAGCCAGTCGGACAGGGTGGTGCACACCGTCTTCGCGACGGGTTCCGGGTCGTCGACGTTCCAGCCGATCGGCGCCCGCTCGTCCCAGGCTGCGTTCAGCTTGTTCATTTCCGCGCCCGGACCCGTGCTCTCCCCGGCGATCGCCTTGGCGGCCAGCGTCTTGATGGGGCCTGCGGCGACCAGGTTGGAGCGGATTCCGCGCTTGCCGACCTCGATCGCGACATAGCGGTTGACCGATTCCAGGGTGGCTTTGGAGACGCCCATCCAGTTGTAGAACGGCACCGCGCGGGCCGGGTCGAAGTCCATTCCGACGATCGACGCGTTGTCGTTGAGCACCGGAAGCAGTGCCTTCGCCAGCGCCGCATACGAGTAGGCGGACACCTCGAGGGACACCGCGACGTCCGACCACGGGGCGTCGAAGAACGGGCTGCCCAGGCAGGACCGCGGCGCGAAGGCGATGGAGTGCACCACACCGTCGATGCCCTCGGGGGCGAGTTCGCGCACCCGATCGGCGAGCGTCTCGAGATGCGCCGGATCCTGCACGTTCAATTCGATGGCCGGCGGCACCGGCTGCGGCAGGCGCTGCGCGATGCGGTCGATCAGCCGGAGTCGGTCGAATCCGGTGATGATGACTTTCGCGCCCTGCTCCTGCGCCACCTTGGCCACGTGGAAGGCGATCGAGGAATCGGTGATGATGCCGGTGACGAGAATGGTCTTACCTTCGAGCAATCCGCCCATGAGGTGTCCTCCTGTAGTGAAGTCCGTAAGAGTGAAAAAGGGGGTCGCTCTAGTGCCCCATGCCCAGGCCGCCGTCGACGGGGATCACCGCGCCGGAGACGTAGGCCGAGTCGTCGGATGCCAGGAAGCTGACCACGGCGGCCACGTCCTCGGGCTGGCCGACACGCTGCAGCGGAATGGCCTGCACTGCCATGTCCCGGTACTTGTCCTCCATCGCCGCCGTCATGTCGGTGTCGATGAATCCGGGTGCCACCACGTTGGCGGTGATCGAGCGGGAGCCCAGTTCACGGGTGAGCGAGCGCGCGATGCCCACCACACCGGCCTTCGAGGCGGCGTAGTTGACCTGCCCGGGACCGCCGGCGAGACCGACGACCGAGCCGAGGAAGATGAAGCGGCCGAACCGGGCGCGCAGCATCGAGCGGGTGGCCCGCTTGGCCACCCGGAAGGCACCGGTCAGGTTGGCGTCGATGACCTTCGTGAACTGCTCGTCCGACATACGCATGATCAGGGTGTCGTCGGTGATACCCGCGTTGGACACGAGGACTTCCACGGGACCCTGGTGGGCTTCGACCTCCTTGAACGCGCGATCGATCGACTCCGCGTCGGTGACGTCGCACTGCACACCGAACAGGCCCTCCGGCGCACCGGAACCGCGGTGGGTCACGGCAACCTTGTGCCCGTCCGCTGCCAGTCGCCTGGCCACTGCGAGACCGATGCCGCGATTGCCGCCGGTCACAAGCACCGACCGCGGGGTGGAAACCGTCCTTACTGACCTGTCAGTAGTGCGTGGGTTAGACATGGCGATCAACCTATCTGTTCCGAAGCGATGTAGTGAAAAGGCCTGCCGGAAGCGGGAGCTGTGGGATCACGGCAGCCGTTGACGCAGGACGAGCGCAAGGACCAGGCCCGCAGTCGCGAACAGAACTCCGAGAACGAGCCACGGGCGACTGGCGTCACCCCGCGTGATCTCGAAACCGATCTGTTCCTCGAGCGTGTCGTACACGTCGCGCAACTCCTCGAGGCTGGAGGCCGTGAAGAAGCTGCCACCCGACAAGTTCGCGATCTCGCGCAGCGACGGGTCGTCTACGGGCACCGGGATACGTTCATCCTCGATCTCGACCCTGCCGTAGCTCGTTCCGAACGAGATGGTCGAGATCGGCACATCCTTGTCCTTGGCCTGACGCGCCGCGGTGAAACCACCACGCGGATCGTCCGGGTTCTCCGGCACCGTCTGCTTGCCGTCCGACAGCAACACGATGCGCGCCGGCGGAGCCTGATCGCCGCCGCCGAGCACCGCGGCCAGCGTATCGATCGACTGCAGCGACGTGAAGATCGCTTCGCCCGTCGCCGTCCGCTCACTGAGATGCAGGTTGTCGATGGCGACCTTGGTGGCTTCCCGGTTGGTGGTCGGCGACACCAGCACCGACGCGGTTCCGGCGAACGCGACCAGACCGAGGTTGATGCCCGGGGTGAGACCCTCGGCGAACGATTTGGCGGCGTCCTGTGCGGCAGCGAGCCGGGACGGCTCCACGTCGGTCGCCTTCATCGACAGGGACACGTCGATGACGAGGATGACGGTGGCCCGGTTCCGGGGAACCCGCTTGTCCTCGGTGGGCCCGGCCAGCGCCACACTGAAGAACACCAGCGCCAGGACCATGAGCAGGGCGGGAATATGCCGCACCCGGCCGGGCCTCGACGGCGCCACCTTCTCGAGCAGAGCGAAGTTGGTGAACCGCAGCGTGTGCTTGTGGCGCTGCCGCTGCACCCACACGTATCCCGCGACCAGTGCCACGGGAACCACCAGGAAGAGCAGCCACCACGGCGAGGTGAACTGGGAAAGACTCACCGGCGCGACCTCTGATTCGTCGCGGTCCCGTAACTGTGCTTCCGGGCCGACACGAACCGCACGACATCCGAAATCCAGTCGCGGTCGGTACGCAGGCTCAGCAGCGGTGCACCGCAACCGCGCAGCGCCTGCGCCACCTGCTGCCGGTGCTCCTCTGCCGCCCGGGCGAAGTCGGCGCGCAGTTGCGGTGTGGTCGTGAACTCTCGGGTCCGTCCGGACTCCGGATCGTGCAGCACCACATCCCCCATGTCGGGCAATTCCAGGTCACGCGGATCGAGCACTTCGACACCGAGCACGTCGTGGCGCCCGGAGATGGCACGCAGCGAACGCTCCCAGTCGATCGGACCCAGGAAGTCGCTGATCACCACGGCGAGACCCCGCCGGCGTTGCGGACGTCGCAGGGATTCGACTGCACCCTGCAGGTCGCCGCGCACACCGTCCACCGCATGTGGTGTCGTCGCGATCTGCCGCAGCATGGCCTGCGCGTGGATGCGGCCGCCGCGTGCCGGGATCCGCGTCGTCTGCGCGCCGGTGGACACGATGGCGCCGATCCGGTTACCGCCACCGCTGGTGAGATGGGCGACGGCAGCCGCGGCAGCCACCGCCAGGTCCCGCTTCTCACAGTCGGCGGTACCGAAATCGAGGCTCGATGACAGGTCGATCACCAGCCACGTCTCGAGTTCCCGGTCCGCGACCGACTGCCGGACGTGCGGATGCGTGGTCCGCGCCGTCACCGACCAGTCCATCTGGCGGACATCGTCACCGGGCTGATACTCGCGCGCGTCACCCGGTTCGGACCCCGGTCCCGGAATGAGACCCAGGTGATCGCCGTGCAGCACCCCGTCGAGTCGTCGCCGGACGGTCAGTTCCAGAGTCCGCAACGCCACGGACAACTTTGGGTCGCGGAGACCGCCGGAGCGAAACGACGGGGGTGGAGAACCGGGGCTCTGCTCGCCGGTACGACGCGGACTCACCGTTGCTGGCTCATCGCCGTCGCTCCGGGCGCAGAGGCGGGCTGGGCGACGGGTCCGATCCGACCGACAGCGGCGGGCGATGCTATCGGCTGTGCCGCGATCTGTGGCAGCCCCACCGTC
>NZ_JBAQEO010000477.1:0-6050 GCF_049286785.1 Rhodococcus sp. (in: high G+C Gram-positive bacteria)
GTTCCACGACGGCACTTCGCTGACCGCCGAGGACGTCGCGTTCTCGTTCACCGAGAGCATCGAGAAGAAGTTCGCCACCGCGTCGATCCTCGCCAATATCGACAGCGTCATCGCGGTCGATCCCAGCACTGTGCGAGTAGTGACCAAGACGCCCGAGCCCCTGCTGATGAACATCCTCGCGCAGGTCTTCATCGTCCCCAAGGCTGCATATCTGGCTGCCGGTGGCGCCGATGGCTTCGCCAAGAACCCGATCGGCAGCGGCCCATACCGAATCGCCCCCGGTTTCGATATCGACAACTCGGTCACTTTCGAGGCATTCACCGACTTCTGGGGTACCACGGCGGCCACCCCCACGGTTGAATTGCGCTACTTCTCCGATTCCAGCGCCATGGCGGCGGCATTCGAATCGGGGCAGCTCAGCGTCGCTCACGAACTTCCGGGTAGCGCCCTGCAAACCCTCGCCGGAAACAGCGACTTCGAGATCACTTCCGCCTTCAGCGGTAGCCAGAACATGATGCAGTTCAACACTGCAAAGGCGCCGTTCAACGACATTCGAGTCCGCCGGGCCGCCAACGCCGCCATTGATTCGCAGGGCCTGATCGACGCACTCACGTACGGTGCCGGTACGCCGGAAGCCGGACAGCTGCCGATCAAGTCCGTCTTCGGCTACACCGACTCGATCACCGCGCCCGAATTCGACAAGGACAAGGCCCGCAAGCTCCTCGCGGAAGCGGGCGCCGAGGGTGTCGAGATCACGATCTCCGGGTTGAACCTGTACAAGCCGCTTCTCGAAGCCATCGGTGGACAGCTCGCCGCGGTCGGTTTCAAGCCGACCATCCAGGCCAACGAGGCCGCCGTGTGGATCAGTCAGTTCCGTGAGGGTACCGACGCGGACCTGTTCTTCCGAGGCACCTCGTACACCGGTGTCTTCGACGCGGATCGTCCGTTCTCGTTCGTATCCTCGGGAAAGCGTCCGATGGTCTCCGATCCCAAGTGGACCGAACTGTACACCGCCAGCCGCCAAGAGCTCGATCGTGATGCCCGCGAAAAGAAGCTCATCGCGTGCAGCGAGTACATCAAAGAGCAGTCGTACATCCTCTTCACCTACGCTCGCCCGTCCGTCGGCGGCGTAACAGCCGGCACGAAGGGTGTCGATTTCACCACCGGCATCATGCTCCGGTTCGACCAGGCCACCACCACCGCCTGATTCACCAGTGCGGGGCTGCACGTGAGGGGTAGCCCCGCACTTCCTTTTTTCGATCAGCTCTGAATGTTTAGGGAAGGAGTCCCAGTGACCACTAGCACGCCCCTGACCAAAGGTGAGCTCATCGACCAGCGCGGGCGCTCCGAACTGGAATTCCTGCAAGCACTACGAGCCGGTCTGACACCACTACGCAAGCAGGTTCGCGAGCGCGTCGATGCTACTGGTGTTCTCGACACCCCGTACGAGGACATCGCAGAATTGCGTACTCGTGTCGACGGAGTACTCGAAGAACTCCAGGCGCAACGCCTGCTCGGAATCATCCTGTCCTGGAGCCGCGGAGTTGCAACACCGCGCGCTGCAGCGGCTTTCAATCGCAAGCGATCCGAATTCGAACTGCTCGCAACACCCGCCGGTGAGGTCGTCGACCATATCGGTGACGATGTTCCCCGCTACTGGGACTACGAGTTCCACGGCACTGCCGGCGGCTGGGACGGACACCCGCACATGGGTTTCATTCACCACGAAATGATCTACCACTATCTTCTGAAGAAGATCTTCCCCGGCGACATTTTCGGCCAGCGCGGCGTGATAGCTGCTGCTGCACCCGCGGGCACGTATGAGAGAATCGTCGATCTTGGTTGCGGCACAGGTCAATACACGCTCAAGCTCGCCGAAACGTATCCCACGGCAAAGATCACCGCGGTCGATCTGTCCCGCACTCAGGTTCAGTACGCGCTCCGTCGAGCCGAAGATGCCGGTATCACCATCACCGGTATCCACGCCGCTGCCGAGAACACCGGCCTACCCGGCGGTGAAGCCGATCTGGTCACGTCATTCATCTTGCTGCACGAGGTTCCCCCGCACACGATCCGTCAGTTGTTCGTCGAAGCCTTCCGACTCCTGAAGCCGGGTGGACACGTTCACTTCTCCGACGTTGCGCCGTACTCGGAACGCTCCCCTTACCAAGCGTGGCTTGATGACTGGGACGCCGCTCACGGAAACGAGCCCTGGTGGCGCACCTCCGCAACCATCGACCTGGTGCAAGCGGCAGCTGACGCCGGGTTCGTCGACATCAACCAAGTAGCTCACGGACCCGAGTCGTACCCGTGGGTGACTACCGCTCGCAAGCCTGAATGAGGATTCCTGACGTGACCACCGCACCCCCCACCGCGCACCCCGCGGCCGAGCCACTCGCGCTTTCGTTTCGCGATGTCACTGTCCACCTGCCCCGCACCGATGACGAGTTGCAGATTCTGCACGGCGTCAGCTTCGAGGTGCCGGCCGGGCAGGTAGTAGCCCTCGCAGGCGAGTCCGGTTCCGGAAAGTCCACCGCGATGCTCGGCGCCATGCGCCTGCTCCCCTGGGGCGCCCGGATCGGCGGTTCGATTATCGCCGGTGACAACGACATCGCGACAATGACCAAACCTGAGCTGCGCGAGTTCCGCTCCCGCCAAGCGCGCGTCATCTTGCAGGACCCGTGGAGCTCGCTGCACCCGATGCACAGCATCGGAACGCAACTGATCGAGTCCGCACGATCGGGAGACCCGAAGCTGTCCAAAGCGGACGCCCGCGCCCTCGCCGCCGAAACTCTCGCGCGGGTCGGAATTCCCGACGCCGAGTCCCGACTCAGGAGTTACCCGCACCAGATGTCGGGCGGTCAGTTGCAGCGCGTCGTCATTGCGATGGCTCTGGTAGCCAAGCCTTCTCTGTTGCTGTGCGACGAACCGACCACCGCACTCGACGTCACGACGCAAGCGCAGATTCTCGAACTGCTCCGTGAGCTGAACCGTGAGATGGGCTTGACCATCATCATCGCCACGCACGATCTGGACGTGATCGCCGGCATCGCGGATCGTCTGGTCGTGATGTACGCCGGCGCGGTCGTCGAACAGGGACCCGTCGCCGAGGTCATGAGCAACCCACAGCACCCTTACACGTGGGCCTTGTTGCAGACGGCGCCCGAGCACAATTCCGGAACCCGCCTCCGCACCATCGAAGGCCGCCCGCCGGCACTCGACAACCTGCCCCCCGGTTGCTCGTTCGCACCCCGCTGCGATTTCGCCGTCGATGAATGCCACACACGCCGACCCAAGTTGGTCTCGCTCGACGCCGCCGGCGATCGCATGACCGCGTGCCTGCGCGTGCAGGACGCCGGACCCGTCGCCGATCCGATTGTCACCGATCCGACACCGGGTCCGATTGTCACCGATCCGACACTGGAAGCGAGCGCACAGCGATGACCTCCCAACCCGAAACGATCCTCGATCTCCAGGACGTCCACCAGCACTTCCCCGGCCAGGGACGCCAGACCATCCGCGCCGTCAACGGTGTCTCCCTCGCGGTTCGCAAGGGTGAGACGGTCGGCTTGGTCGGCGAATCCGGCAGCGGCAAGACCACGGTCGGTCGCACGGCCCTGCGCCTGTACACGCCTACCTCCGGACAGATCCTGTTCGAAGGCCAGGACGTCAGTAAGATCAAGGGCCGCAAGCTGTCCCAGATCCTGCGCCGTCGCTCGGCAATGGTGTTCCAGAATCCGTCCACCTCGCTCAATCCGTTCCTCAAGCTCGAGGACGTCCTGACCGAGCCCTTGGCCGTGCACGGTATAGGTGACAAGTCCGCTCGCCGACGAGCCGCAGCCGACATGCTCGATCGAGTCGGACTCGGCAGCGAAATGGGTAGTCGCTACCCCCACGAACTCTCCGGTGGCCAACGTCAGCGTGTGGGCATCGCCCGCGCACTCATGCTCGATCCCACGCTGATCGTGGCCGACGAACCCACTGCTTCACTCGACGTGTCGGTTCAGGCGCAGGTGGTGAATCTGTTGCAGGACATCCAGGCCGAGCGTGGATTGTCCTACCTGTTCATCAGCCACGACCTGTCGCTGGTTCGCCACCTCAGCCACCGAATCGCGGTGATGTACCTGGGCCGGATCGTCGAAACCGGAACCTCCGACGAGGTCTTCGACGAACCGCTGCACCCGTACGCCGCGTCACTCGCCTCGATGCAGCTGAGCCCGGAGAACCGCGTCCTGCCGAGCGGCGACCTCCCCTCACCGGTTAACCCGCCCTCCGGCTGCCCGTTCCATACCCGGTGCGCCATCGCTCGCGGCACGTGCGCGGTGAACGAGCCGGCACTGACCACATTCCCCAGCACCTCCGGAGGAGAGAGCCGTCAGGTTGCCTGCCACTTCCCCGGCGAACTCACCCTGAACACGAGTACGCACAGTGCGACTGCGCCGCGGTCGCCGTTGCCGCTGACCGTCGCGACGCGCTCGGACGCCCTCTCCACCTCGACCAGCAGTTAGGACGACCCTCATGCCAGGATTCGCACTGGACGACCCCCGGTATCTGAACGGTGATGCCGACAACGACGCGCTGATGCGTATGCTCCTCGAACTCGCGTCCGAGGTGTGGGTACTGCGCGACCGCCAGATTCTGCTCGAGAACGCGCTTCGCAGACACGATACGCTTGCCGCGGACGAGTTGGACGCACCGATCACCGATCCGGAACTGCGTGAGACGCTCAAAACTGAGCGTGACCAATTGATTCAGCGACTGATCTCGGCCGCGTCGAATCACTACGAAGTGCCGGCCGCATCATGAAAATACTCGGTTATCTCTGGCGGAAGCTGCTCCTTCTCGCCACCGTCATCATCGGTGTCACGACGTTCCTGTTCGTGATCTCTCGCATGTCCGGAGACCCGGCGGTATTGCTCTCTCCCCCGGAATCCGGCCAGGACGTCATCGACGCCACCCGCGTGCGACTCGGCCTCGACGCCCCGCTGATCGTGCAATACGTCGACTCGATCAAGGGCGCTTTCACTTTCGACTTCGGCACGTCCTTCGTGTCCAAGGTCGATTCGGGAACGTTGGCGATCGACCGTCTCGTCCCGAGCCTCTCGATCGTGATTCCCTCGATCATTCTCGCAGCTCTGCTCGCAGCATGCATCGGCACCTACGCCGCACTGAACCAGGCAAACAAGCGTGGCCGAGCGCTCATGGCGGGCGCCTTCATCCTCGACGGTATCCCTTACTTCATCCTCGCTCTGATGCTGGTGCTGATCTTCGCGATCACCCTCGGTTGGCTTCCCGCAACCGGTTCGAAGGGAGCGATCAGCCTGGTCATTCCGGTCGCGGTCCTTACCGTGCAGGGTTTTTCGACCATGACGCGTCTGACACGCGGACAGTTGATCGACGCACTGGGCCAAGGGCCCGTCACCATGGCCAAGTCCAAGGGCCTTTCACCGCGCACCGTACTGATCAAACACGCGATGCCACTCGCCATCCCCCCGCTCGTCGCTTTCCTCGGCATCCTGTTCTCGTTGATGATGGGCTCACTGCTGATTCTCGAACCGCTACTCAACTACGCCGGGCTCGGCCAGTTGCTCGTACGCAGCGTGTCATCGCGTGACTTCCCGACTGTGCAGGCCTGCGTGTTCGTGATGGCAGTTCTCATCACCATCGTAAATATCGCGATGGATGCGGTTGTGCGCATTCTCGACCCCCGACTTCGAACGAAGGTGTCCGCATGACATCGACAGCCTCCACCAAGAAGAACGCCGGCACACGGTCAGCCCCCAAGGCCGAGGCGCGCTCACGCGGACGCACCCGTGAGGTGTTCGGCAAAGCCTGGTCGAACCCGACCGGAAAGATCGGCTTCGTCATTCTCGGGATACTGGTCATTGCAGCGGTCTTCGCACCACTGCTGGCGAGCCAAGATCCCACCGTGCAGACCCTGTCGGCAACCAACACCAAGCCGTTCTGGCTCGGCGGAGAGGACGGCTATCTCTTCGGTACCGATGCTCTCGGCCGCGACGTCTACAGCCGCGTGCTGTACGGCCTTCGAC
>NZ_JBAQEO010000478.1:0-8045 GCF_049286785.1 Rhodococcus sp. (in: high G+C Gram-positive bacteria)
GGGAAAACCCTGGTCAACAACCCCACCGACACCACATCCGACAACCGCCGATCCGAGATCGGCTTCACCCATCCGCTACGAGGCACGCCTCATCATAACGCAAACTCCACTAACTGAACGGTATTGGCCTTAACCCCAAAGCTGCGGCTAGACGGCACGGGCACCTCCTTGACACCCTCGGCGAGGCGAGCCGTTCGATGGAAACATCCCAAATCAATGAACTGTATTCGGGAATAGCCCGCCACCTCCACTGTGCCGCTGCGAAGCCTGCCCCAGCCGACCACCAAAGCCGTCGTCGGCGTGTGTGACAGATGGTTAGAACACGCCGATCGGGCAGGTATGTCACTACCCGAAGCGGCGGTCCGCGCGAGCGTTAGCGTGCGTACCGTAAGACCTAGTCAACAGCCTCAAGGAGTCATCGATGGGTACTACGGAATTGAGCGGACCTCCCCCCGCCGGACAAGCCGACCTCAGCTCACTCCTCGATCTGGCGGACCTTCCAGGTGTGAGGGAAATCCAGGCCTCCGCGGACTCCCTCCGCATCGCGTACCCGGACACTGATTTCGTCATCAAACTGGCATACCGTACTCCCCGATCATCTTTCTCGACTGACTGGGAAGTTACCGTCCGTGAAGCGAGTCCGGGCCTCGGTACCTGGTCAGGCCGGTGGCAACGAACGTTTGCCACGAACCACACGGACTTGGGTCCTCTCATCACCGAAGAAATCCGGGAGACTGCTTCTCATATTCGGAGAATGTTGGATGATCACGCGCTGAACGAAGCCGGTCATCTGAGCTGAATGTCGGCCAAGCCAAGAGGCTCCATTCGTGGAGCATAGCCACCGCTGCAACGGAGGGACACAATAAGGTGTGGAATCTAGTCGCGATCTTCAATACTCGCACCGCAGATATCTAGCGAAATTTGAGCCGGCGCCACTTGAGAACTTGCGCAGAATTACCGGCTTAATGGCGGCTAAATGGGGTAATCCACCCCAACCAATCGTCAGCCCGCCCCCCAATTGCCTCCGTGCTTCGCGTGGCGGTAATTCTTCAGAGTCGAGGAGTTACAAATGGACCGCTACGTAATCGAGCGCACTTTACCCGGCGCCGGTCAGCTTAGCGAGCAGGAGCTACACGATATCTCAGCAAAGTCGAACGAAGTGCTGTCTGAGCTGGGCGATAACGTGTGCTGGGTGCAGAGCTTCGTGACCGACGACAAGTTGTACTGCATTTACGACGCAACTGACCCCGCTCTGATCTTGCAGCATGCCGAGTTAGGCGGATTCCCGTGCGACTCTGTTAAACCTGTCAGCGTCGTAATTTCACCACAGAGCGGACGCTGACCGACGCCGAAGATTCTTTCATGCACACCTCGTTTATCCCAAAGGGTCTTTGAGATCTCTCTCAGGATGGCATAAACCGACAGGGCGAGTCGCCGGTGGAGGATCTACTCGCAACCGTGATTCCGGCGGCCGGGAATTACCCGTCCGAGCGGCAAGCCGGATCGATTCCCGCCACGCGTGGAAGACGGTGATGCCAGGATGCACCGCAATTCCTAGTCGCGGTCGAGTGGCGTGATCAACAGTGCTGCTCGGCCGGGATTGAGATCTTTCGCCTACCTCAGTACGCCACCGCCAGCGAGAGTTGTCACTGCGCCGCAATTCGAGCAGCGCGGAATCGTCGCTGGCACCAAGCACGATGGCCCGTGCCACGTCTCTGTCAACGGCCAAGTTGATGCGGTCGGCACCATGTCACCGCGCGTCATTTCCTTTGCTGCCCTTGGGTTCTTCCACTTCTTAGGCAGCACGAGCGGGGTTGCCTTGGGGACGCGCAATCCCAGGACGATCAGCGCCAGCCGCACCGGCCCGGCCGGAAGCGGGATAGAGCATCCAGTTCGGGTCCTCGATGCGTACGATCTGCAGGCAGCAGCGGCAGAGCCCGTCGTCATTGACGTGGTTGCGCTGTCTGCACCGCAGGCAATGCTCTCGTCGCAGAAAGGTTCGCCGCCACTTCGCGCAGGCAGAGCAGGCGGTGTATTGCCGTCGTTCGCCCCAGCCGAAGCAGATTGGGCACTGCACGATCGGCCAGTTCTTCCTACCCGACGCCATCGTCAGTTCGGTGGCAGAGATAGGCGGGCTCGGCCTCGCCTGGGCGTCGGCCGCACGGGCTCGTTCCCGCGGCCGACGGCTCGACGCGCATGGTGTTCGTGTTCGTCGGGGACAGCGAGGGGTTCGGCCTCCAGCAGATCGGCAACCGTGCCGTCCAATGCGGCGCAGATCCTGTCCAGGTCGTCGACGCGGACGGTGGTCGGTTTGCCGCTCCATGGTGCGGCGACCTTGCTCAGCGATCGCGTGAACCCGACGTTGGTGAAGGCGGCGAGGACGTCGCTGGGCCGCCAGATATCGCGTTTGGCTGCGGCCCATCGCAGGTTCCCTTGCATCGCAGTTCCCCTTGTCCATGACGAGTCGTTGCAGCGCCCGCTCGGCTGCAGCCAGGCTGGCTGGCGGTTTCCGGGTCGGCGTGCGCGGCCAGATCGAAACCGTGGTCATCACGCGGTCGTGTCCCGGCAACTTCTTAACCTCCCACAGCGACATTCCGCGCTCGTAGTTTTGGTCGCGCAGGCATGCCGGAGCAAGTGGGGATGCAGCTCGGTGACCGGTCCGCTAAGGAATCGGTGACCCGCGTCCTTGAGGGCGCGCCGAAACGGCGACGGCGTCACCGCGATCGCCGGCGGATCCACGTTCAACGCACACACCGCCGACGGGATCCGTTCGGACGAGAACAGCGGCGCCTCCGGGTTGTCTGGGTCGCAAAATTCCGCGCGGACTTCTTCGACGTACCACCAGAGCAGCGCTCGGCCTTCCTCGAACAGATACCCCCCGCGATGACTCGGCCCGGATCCGCGAGCTCCCTTGCTGTGCACCAGGAATCGGCCTCACTGCCCGGATTCCCAGTGCACGTCGCCGATCCGCACCCCACAGAACTCGGCGGCACGAACACCGGAGAGGTAGGTGAGCTTGCCCATCACGTAGTCACGTCGAGCGATCACCGGCTTCCGGGCCTCGTTCAGCGATTCCCGCCAGCGGCCGAAGAATTCGCGCATGGCACGGTGCGACGGAAGTATGCGAAGTCCGTAGTCGCCGCGATGCCGCGGACGGTTGAACGGGTCGGTCGGCGACTCGAACGCGACACCGAAGCGGCGGGCGATCTCGCCGGCGTATCGCTGTTCCAGGAACGCGAAGTAGTGGTCGATCAGGGTCATCTTGCGGCGCACCGTCGCCCGGCCGCGTTTGCCCACCTCGGCGAAATACTTGTCGACCTGACGCGGGGTCAGCTGCCACGGCGCCAGTCTGTAATGCCCGGCAGATCTCGATGATCGGCTTTGTCAACCCGTCCACGGTCGCCGGTGCCAGCCCGGCCGTGTCCCGTGGCCACTGGTACTCGGCAACAGTGTCGAGGAAGAAGCCCTACTTGCCCCCGCCCGACAAGGCCGCGGCGTTACGCCGCTCCAGCGTGTGAGGCGAGCTCAGGCTCGAGCATTCGCTCGAAGGGCGGTCCGCCGTCACTATTCGAAGCGGACGGGACGATTGAGAGCTCGCCTGTCCTCGACACCGCGCAGCGCCCGACCCGATCCCGACTTGCCCCGCCGTTTGGGGGGTGTGAGATGACCCGTTCGGCCAGTGGCGAGGCGAGTGGGTTGTCACTAGATTTCTCGGGGGCCCATCAGAGTCCGTGTTGCCGAGCTACCGGTGACACATCGAGGTCGAGGTGTATTGCTGGGGTGATGTGGTGATGTGGTGTCCACCGTAGTGGTGAACTTTGTCGGTGGCCGGGCGTGCCCGGGGCGCACAGCGGGCACCAACCTCGGCTGCGGTGTCACCGATATGAGGCGCCTCGAGCATGCGCACGCTGAGCATTGCGCGACCCAGGGTTTCGACCTTTTCTGCGCGCCGCCGCCGCATCGCGTCCTCTTCTCACAGAAGCGGACCGGAGCTGCGTGCCCTCCTCCGCGCCTCCGTTGGCGCTGCGATCGCGCACGGCACCAATCGCTGGCCCTTCACATGAGCGCCGCAAGGTGGAGATCAAACGCAGATGGCGCGGCCACGACCGCGCCGTCGCCCGCAGCGTCGAGCTTCGTGATCGTGACGACTCGATCGTTCGGGCGGTGGCGAGCCACCGGTATTGATGCGCGATGGATGATCCGATCGCGGTGGGTCTCTTTGCACAATGTGAACGAGTTGCTCTGGGATAGCCAACCGGATCATGGGTTCGGTGAAGGGCGAGAATACTCCTGAGGCCACCACGAACGCGGCGCTCTGCAAGCTCCTCTTTCAGTATTAGCAGTTTCGCTCCGATGAAAGGCGGTGGCCGAGCATGCTCGCGCCGGACGACTCGCGTCACGGAACCGTGAACGCCTACTGCAACCTCGCCTGTCGATGTTCATCATGTAGACGCGCGAACACGGTGAGCCAGCGCGCATACATCGCGGTGATCCGGGCGCACACCCGGATCGTCGGACAACACGGCACCTCATCTGCCTACAACTGCGGCTGCCGCTGTGGTCTGTGCACGACGGCCAACACCGAACGAAGCCGGCGCTACCGCCGCACCCGTCTCGCCGAATCACCCTGGCGCACATAGCGTTCGCCTGGATTGTCGTGCAGGTGACCGTGATTGGTCACAGCTTGGGCCGTCGCCAGCGGGACAGCAAACAGACCGAGCCCGATGAGGAGTATCGCGGTGAGAGCGATCTTTCGAACGAGCATTCCTGGTCCCCTTGCCTGCGGTGCGGCGGTGGTGTCGTCGCGGCTTACCCGTCGGTGAAAACGGTCTCCCTGTCAGAGGGGAGGCATTTCCGAGAGCGGGATGTGGGGTTTGTCGGCGATGAGCACTTCGGCGGTCAGGAACATCGCCGCAATCGACGCCGCATTTTCCAGCGCTAATCGGGTTACCTTGACCGGGTCCATGATTCCGGCGGCGATCATGTCGCCGTACTGTCCGGTTGCGGCGTTCAAACCGTGCCCGAGCGGTAGGTGTCGGACCTTGTCGACCACGACCCCGCCTTCCAGGCCGGCGTTGACGGCGATCTGCCGCAACGGTGCGTCCAGAGCCACCCGCAGGACGTTGGCGCCGGTCGCATCGTCACCGGTGAGGTGCAATGCGTCGAACGCCGTGACGGCTGCCTGCAGCAAGGCGACGCCACCGCCGGCGACGATGCCTTCTTCCGCTGCCGCCCGCGCATTGCGTACGGCGTCCTCGAGCCGATGTTTGCGTTCCTTGAGTTCGATCTCGGTCGCGGCGCCGATCCGGATTACCGCTGCCGCCCCGCTGAGCTTGGCCAAACGCTCGCGGAGTTTGTCGGTGTCGTAATCCGCGGTCGATGCCTCGATTGCAGTGGTGATCTCCCTGACTCGTCCGGCGATCGCGGTGGCGTCGCCGGCGCCGCCGACTATCGAGGTGTCATGTTTGGTGATCAGCACCCGGCGGGCACTTCCGAGCAAATCGAGGCTCGCCGCCTCGAGGGTGACCCCGATAGCGTCGGATATCACCTGGCCGCCGGTGACGACGGCCATATCGCGCAGCATCAACTCGCGTCGGTCCCCAAAACCGGGCGACTTCACGGCCGCTGAGGTGAACGTGGCTTTCACGTTGTTGACGACCAGGGACGCGAGAGCAGAGTCGGTGACGTCTTCGGCCACGACGACCAGCGGGCGACCGGTCTTCATCACCTTCTCCACAATGGGAGTCAAGTGCTTGATCGAGCTGATCACCGACGAGACGAACAGGATGTAGGGGTTGTCCAGGACGACCTCGAGCCGTTCGAAATCGGTCACGAAGTACGGACTGAGGTAGCCCTTGTCGAATCGCAAACCCTCCACCAGCTCGAGGGTGAGGCCGAAGGTGTCCGACGCCTCGACGGTGACGATGCCGTGCACGCCGACCTTGTCCAGCGCGTCGGCGACAATAGTGCCGATAGCGGGGTCACCGGAGGAGATCGTCGCGGTCGCGGCGATCTGTTCGGTGGTTTCGATCGGTCTGGCCGCGTCGTTGATCGCCCGGATTACCCCGACCAAACCTGCGTCGATCCCCCGCCGCATCGCCATAGGGTTCGCACCGGCGGCGATGTTACGCAGACCCTCGTGCACCATCGCTTGAGCGAGCACGGTCGCGGTGGTCGTTCCGTCACCGGCCACGTCGTCGGTCTGCTTGGCGACCTCTTTGACGAGTTCGGCGCCCATCTTTTCGTAGGGGTCGTCGAGTTCGACATTGCGCGCGACGGTGACCCCATCGTTGGTCACGAGGGGTTTGGCGACGTCGCGGCCCAGCACCACATTGCGACCCTTGGGGCCCAGGGTGACCTTGACGGCATCGGCGAGCTTATCCACTCCCCGCTGCAGGGCACGGCGGGCGTCTTCGTCGAAGGCGATCATCTTGGCCACGTCGGCTGCACGCTCTTTCTGTCTCTCGGGTGAGTTCTTCACCACGGGGCCGCGACCGAGAACACCCGGTCGCGATACTCGTCCAACTGCTTCCAACGGCGTTCGGGCCTCGCGCCCCAAACCTGTTTACCGGCCACGCCGCCGCACCACGCCCGAGCGCCAAGGCCTCCGGGCGCAGTATCACCGCGCCAACCGACTGAAATCACTACCAAGCAGCCGTGGCTGCGCCGCGTGCGGAGGAGTCGCGTTGGCGCAGCCACGGGTCCCGATCACCTCACGCGTGGATAATCACGCCGCGGATGTTCTTACCGTCCCGCAGGTCCTGATAACCCTCGTTGACCTGGTCGAGGGTGTATCTGGTGGTGATCAGGTCGTCGAGGTTGAGCTTGCCGGCATCGTAGAGTCGCAGCAGCCGCACGATGTCGTACTGCGGGTTCGACGAGCCGAACAGGGTGCCCTTGATCGTCTTCTCGTTGAGGGTCAGATCGAGGCCCGAGACATGCACGGTGAGCTTCGCCGGATCCGCCAGCCCGGTGATCACCACGGTGCCACCCTTACCGATCACCGCGGTCGCCGCCGAGACCACGTCCTCGTCGACCGTGCCGACCAAGATCAGCGCCTGATCGGCGCCCTGCCCCCAGGTGAGTTCGTGGACCGTTGCCGCAGCGCTCGCAGCGTCGGGGAAGGCGTGGGTGGCACCGAACTTCAGTGCGGTGTCACGTTTGAACGCCACCGGGTCGACCACGACGACATACTTCGCGCCCGCGCTCACCGCACCCTGGACGGCGTTGATGCCGAGCCCACCGATGCCGTAGATGACGGTCGTGTCGCCGGGCCGCACACCGCCCGCATAAACCGAGGTGCCCCAGCCGGTCGGAACGCCGCAGCCCACGAGCACCGCAGTCTCGAGCGGCAACCAATCGTCGATCTTGACCACCGAGTGCTGGGAGATGGTGGCGCGTTCGGAGAAGGTGCCGAGCATGCACATCGCCCCGAAATCCAGACCGTTGCCGTGGAACCGGAAACTGCCGTCGCTCATACACCCTTCCAGGATGCGGGCGCCCATGTCACAGAGATTGGAGCGACCGGTGGCGCAGTACCGGCAGGTTCCGCAGTTCGGGATGAAGCTGCACACCACGTGATCACCTGGTTTGACCTTGGTGACACCGGGACCGACTTCTTCGATGATGCCCGATCCCTCGTGTCCACCGACGATCGGATAACGCGGCGGCAGGTCACCGTCGGTCAGATGCAGGTCCGAGTGGCACAACCCGGCGGCGGTGTATTTGATCAACACTTCGCCGACGCCGGGACCGTCGAGGTCGAGTTCCATGATCTCGAATGGCTTTCCCGGCTCGAGTAGTACCGCAGCCTTGGTCTTCATTGAAACTCCTTGTCGGTAAGAGATTGTCAGAGGGCGATGTTGACGGACTTGATCTGCGTGTACAGGTCGATGGCGGAGCCGCCGAGTTCCCGTCCCCAACCGGACTGCTTGTAGCCGCCGAACGGCATCGCGGTGTCGAAACCGTTGTACTGGTTGATCCACACCGACCCGGCCTTGAGCTTCTTCGCAGTCCGGTGCGCCTTGGAGATGTCCTTGGTCCAG
>NZ_JBAQEO010000479.1:0-1945 GCF_049286785.1 Rhodococcus sp. (in: high G+C Gram-positive bacteria)
CCGCCTCGCTTCGTGATGGATTGAGATGCCAGAGATTTGAGACAGAGTGTGGTGGCCATGCCGTGAGACAAAGCGACAGATCGCAGGTCGCAACATGCAAGAATGCCACCGGCAGCGAGAACCTACAGGAGTTCGAATCAGGGGCCACCGCAGGTGGCCTAGTAGCCGCCGGTTGGCGGGTACATCGGAACGGGACACTCCTGCCACGAATCGGTCAGCTTGCTGACCAGTTAGTTCGTTTGATGCCGAGGGATATCCGGTGCGATCAGCTGGGCGGCTGCGTGTGGCGATGCGCCTGGCGGCGTGCGTGGCGGCGTGCGTGGCGGGCCATGAGGATCTTCTTGTGCTTCTCGCTGCGGAAGATCTCGTCGTTCACGGCTTGTTCGATCAAGCCGGGATCCTCGAGCACACGCTTCGCGGCCAGACGCATCAACTCGGCGCGATCGGACCCGACCCGAGCGGCCAACCCGTCGAGTTTGTCGCGCAGCGAGGCGTCGAAGTGCACATTCGCTCTGGCCGGATAGATCTCGGGTCTGAGATCGCGCAGTGGGGCGATGGTTTCCAGGTCCCCGGTGAGGTCACCGGGCTCGTCGAGCAGGCGCCGTAACGCGACTCTGAGCAAGGCGGTGTCGAGCTTGTCGCCGTATCGGCCGGCGAGGTGCCAGATCCGTTGCTTGCTGGAGGGGTTGACCATCACGTCGACCCGGTCGGACAGTCCGGTCCGCTCGGCCTCGCGGAGCATCGGGTGTTTGTAGCGGCCGGGGGCTTCCAGGAAACGGTGCAACGCGATCCGCATGAGTGCGCTGACCGTGGTGTCGTACTCGGCGGCCAGCGCCACCAACTTCTGGGCAGTGTCGGGCTCCAGGTTGATCTCGAGCATGACCAGCTGAATCGCCCGCAACGCTTCCGACAGTCGCCGCTGTTCCGCGAGACCGTTGTCGACGGTGTTGGGCTGGGTGACAAGTCGTCGGCAGCCGACACGGATCAGTGCCCCGAATCGGCGCGGCCCGATTCCCTCGGCCATTTCGTCGAGTCCGCGTTTGGTCTCTGGATCGAAGCGAAGAGCGATGGGATCGCCCACCGGGATCCGCCCTGGCCTCGACTCTGTCATTCCTCGATCTTCTCGTCCGACTGTGCGCATGATTGTGCCCCGGCATCGGGGGGTGACGCCGGGGCACAGGGGGCGTCCAGCAGAACAAAATTGGGGGGATGTGCTGCTGGAGCGAATTCCATACTAACGATGGCCCCGGGTGCGCTATCTCATGGGTCCTTCCGAGATCGGCACGCCGCTCTATCGGGGGCAGCGGACGAGCTCGAGTTTTCAGATCGCGCGGTGTAGGGGTGGCCCGCTTTTCGTTCGGGGGGTTCTGCCTTGCTGCGCCTTTACGCAGCCGGGACTGCACCGGAGTCGATCCCGGCATTGCGAACGAAGCCCTCGAGTGGGAGTGCATCGGCAAGAGCTCACCCCGCACCTACGCGCAGTAGTGCGCCGATCTCGACCTCGGTTTTCCCGAGGTTGACCGTCCCCTCAGACGGTGGAAAGCCCGCCATCAGGCATCCTTGTGGCGGGCATTCGCGTGGTCAATAGGACGCCTGACGCCACCACTCCGCAGCGCTGGACTCGATTTCGAGGGCGTGTGTGGGCCAGTCGGGATCGGCGATCAGCGATTGGATCGTTCCTGCCATTTGCACTGCACTGCCATCGATGTCAAGTCTGCTCAGGAGGCGGGCGATTCGGGCTTGAGTGTCCGGCCAGCGGCCGCCGGTTATTTCGACTAGCGCCGCCACGAGGGTCGCACACTCGGATCGGTGATCGGTGGAGGCGTGCAAGTCATTCCGCGTAGTCCGCGACTGCCGGCGGTGAGCCACCGGTCGCTGGCTTCCCGCTGGATCCGGTTCCAGTACACCGGGCCACAGTTGCTGAGAAATGAGCGCATCGTTGGAC
>NZ_JBAQEO010000480.1:0-2330 GCF_049286785.1 Rhodococcus sp. (in: high G+C Gram-positive bacteria)
CCGCAGTTGTCGATAGAACTGTTCCGCCGACGGTTTCATTTGACGTTACTCCCCCATCTACGTGGCCGCAGGAGGAGTCGGATCGAATTCGCCACACGTTCGATTTACTTCAATTGGCCCGACGCTACAGAGTACATGCGTCAACGTTGATCTCCGAATACTCGTATCACCTCACACGAGAATCACGAAAAGGCGGCACCAGTGCGGTAGTTGAGAGACTTCGCGAAGACTATGAGGACGTATCGAACGTGTCGCCCAACTCTTGGAAATCGGCAGCACTACGCGCTCTAGCGTTTGATGATTGGTATTGCGCCCATGGGTACAAACGTGAGTGACCTCGATGACTTCGCGTTTCTGGGCCCACCGATAGCCCGACGTACAGGTAGCCACCGAGTAGTGATCCGCCGGCGCAAACACGGTCGTCGTGGACCGGGTCGAACCGGTGTCGACGGCAAGTGAAAACTAATGGCGGTGTAAGCGGCCGTCCGACGCCTACGTGAAAACCGGAGTCGAACCCCTCAGGTCAGATCTGTGTGGTGGTCGCGTACGAGGCGGTGGTGGCATCGCGTCGGGAATCGTCGCGCGCGAGTCGGTGCGGCGCTGTCCCGGCGCGCCATCACCGTTCGTGACCGTCCGCCGGTTGACGATTGTGGCGTGAGCCAGCGGCAGGAATCTACCTCTGATCATCGACACGCGGCCTATGACCGCTCGGGCGAAGACCGAGATCCTGACGCTAGCTGGGGTCATGAACAGCTGATCGGGTGTCGGACCAGCAGAGTCCTTCCATTAGTGCGCCGCGTGTCCCCTGCGAGGTTCTCCTGGTAATCGGACGAAGGTGAGGGACGAATGGTGAAGATCTTCTGTGGGATCGACTGGGCCGAACATCACCACGATGTCGCATTGGTCGACGACCAGGGCATCGTGGTTGCCCGGCGTCGTATCGGCGATGACGCGGACGGGTTCCGAACGCTGCTCGAGTTGTTCGCTGAACACGGTGATCGGCCCGACAATCCGATTCCCGTGGCCATCGAGACCAGCCGCGGGTTACTGGTCGCCTGTCTGCGCGCCACCGGACGGGCGATCTATGCGATCAACCCACTTGCCGCTTCCCGGTATCGGGAGCGGCATTCGGTCGCGCGGGCGAAGTCCGATAATGCCGATGCGGTCATGCTCGCCAACATCGTGCGCACCGAGGCCGCCGCGCACCGCAGGCTACCGGCGGACACCGAGCTCGCGCAGGCGATCGCTGTGCTCGCCCGCGCCGGCCAGGACGCAGCGTGGAATCGGCAACAGATCGCCAACCAGCTGCGTTCTGTGTTACGCGAGTACTTCCCCGCGGCACTGGACGCGTTTCAGAAGGTCAAGTTCGGCCTGGCCAGCGTCGAGGCCCGCACCGTTCTCGCCGCGGCCCCGACACCGGCGCGAGCTCGCATGCTCACGAAGGGCCAGCTACGGAAGCTTCTGGTCAAGGCCGGTCGGCAGCGCGGCATTGACGAGTGGGTCGATCGTCTCCACCACCTCTTCCGGACGGAGCAGCTACGCCAATTGCCAGGTGTGGAAACGGCATTCGGTGAACAGGCACGTGGTTTGCTCCTGCAGCTCGATGCGGCCTGCCGGGCGGCTGACCATCTCGCGACCGAAACCCAGAGCGTCTTCGAGCAGCATCCCGACGCGCGATCCTGACCAGTTTTCCCGGGTTGGGCGCACTGTCCGGGGCCCGGATCCTCGGCGAGATCGGCGATGACCGTGCCCGCTTCACCGACGCCCGCAACCTGCGCGCCTCCGCCGGTTCCGCCCCGGTCACCCGGGCGTCCGGCAAGAGCCTGGTGGTCATGCAGCGAAAGGTGAAGAACCAGCGCCTGGCCGCCGCCGGCTACATATGGACCTTCGCCGCACTGACCGCCTCGCCCCACGCCAGAGCGCATTACGACCGCCGCCGCGACGCCGGAGACGGGCACGCCGCAGCCCTACGCAACCTGTTCAACAAGTTCCTCGGACAACTTCACCACTGCCTGGCCACCGGCCAACGCTACGATCCCAACCACGCATTCCCCATCATCGAGTCCACAGCGGCCGCAGCATAGTGAACTACGAACCACACACTGAGGCAGAAGATTTGCGGAATTGTAGTCATCGGGTGTCTGACCACGGTATGGCAGGCGGGTTCAAGTATTGGTCGCAACACTCCTGATAGAAGGGGGGTGAATCGTCCCGGGTTTGATGCGCACCTTCGTTCTTGGGAAGGTGATCCTTATGCCGAATGTCTATCCAGCCGAGGTGCCCTGCGTGTCAGGGTGAGTTGAGTTCACTGGTTCACAACAACCCCACCT
>NZ_JBAQEO010000481.1:0-14316 GCF_049286785.1 Rhodococcus sp. (in: high G+C Gram-positive bacteria)
TCGTCCTCGAGCGCCAACTGCTCTCGCAGCGCGGCGTCGGTGTGCTCCCAGCGGTACGCGGCGATCGGCGAGCTGGTCTTGGCGTCGAGGCCCACCAGCGGGCGCAGTCCCGGATGCGCCCATAGCCGCTCGGACCGGGACACGTCGGGAGTTCCCTCGTCGGTGACGCCGTCGGAACCGAACTCGAAGAACCCGGTGTCGGTGTAGTGGACGAACGGGATGTCGAGACCGTCGATCCAGGCCATCGGCTGATCGGTCTCGTTGTGGTGGCCGTGGAAATTCCAGCCCGGGGTCAGCAGGAAGTCGCCGCGGCGCATCGCCACGGGGTCTCCGTTGACGACCGTCCACACACCCTCACCCTCGACGACGAAGCGGAAGGCGTTCTGGCTGTGACGATGTTCAGGCGCAGTCTCTTTCGGGCCGAGGTACTGAATCGCCGCCCACAACGTGGGAGTGATGTACGGGACGCCGCCGAGCCCCGGATTCGCCAGGGCGATGGCGCGACGCTCGCCGCCGCGCCCCACGGGAACGAGGTCGCCGGCGCGTTGCGCGAGCGGATACAGGTTGCTCCAGCGCCAGACGAATGGGATCGCCTTGGACGTGGGGGCCATCGGCATGAGGTCACCGAGCTGGGTCCACAGCGGGTTCAGGTGCTCCGCCTCGAAATCTCGGTACAGCTGATCGAGCTCGGGGTCTTCGGTTCGATGCTCGGTAGTCGTCATTGTCGGTGTGTCTCCTCGGTGCTGCGCTGCGGGCTGTGCCACAGGTCACGGAAAACCGTTGAGGGCAACGCTACGTCGCACCGCCGAGACCGGCATACAAGTTTCTTCTCTGCAGAACTAATGATCAGGGCTCGATGCCGGCCACCTCCACCTCGAGTTCGCGGATCGCATTCTTCATCTGCGACACGAGCGGCCCGTGGGAATGCTCGCGGAACCGCGTGATCGGCACAGCGACCGTGATGGCGCCGATGGCCAGGCCGGTGCGATTGCGCACCGCGACCCCGAAGGCCCCGACCCCTTCCTCCGTCCTTTCCATATTGACCGCGAAACCCACCGCCCGCGCCGCAGCAAGTTCGCGGCAAAACACCTCGAACCTGTCGGCCGGCAGCCGCCGGTCGCCCGGATCGAGGTCCGTTTCGGTCAGCCCGTCGGGAAGCAGATACAGCTGTTCGAGCATGTCACGGGGCAGTTCTGCCAGCAGGATTCGACCGCCGGCGGTGAGTTCGGCCGGGAGGATCTGCCCCTGGCGATCGCCCACACGCAACATGGACGTCGATTCGGCGGACGACAGGAACCGGGCTTGCGTACCCACCCTGATCACCAGATTCACCGTTTCACGGCACTGCACGGCCAGCGCCTCCATGTGCGGACGGCACACGTCGTTGAACTCACGCGTCCAACCGCGTTGCGCCGGTCCGGCACCCAGCGCCGCCCCGGGGTGATACACCCGTTTCTCGTCCTGAACCGCGAACCCTCGGTAGATCAGCATGGCGAACAGCCGGTGCGCCGTGGACGGGGCGATGTCGAGTTCCTTGGCCGCATCCTTCAGGCGCAGTCCGCCGACGTCGCGCAGCATCTGCAGGAGACGCAGGGCGTTGTCGACGGACTCCAGCATGTAGGTGGGCCGCTCGATCGCCTTCTTCACTTTCGAGGTTCTTTTCTGCACAGAAGAACTATATTGCGTTCCGCATGTGCGCCGGATCACGGTTGTATCCATGCCGCATTTCGACACCACCGCCGCCGGTGAGAAAAACCCGATCGGACTGGATCGGAAAGCGACGATCGCCGTGATCGTGTGCTGGATGTTCGTCGTCTTCGACGGCTACGACCTGATCGTCTACGGCAATGTGATCCCCAGCCTGCAGGACGAGTGGGGCATCAGCGCCTCCACTGCCGGAACCCTCGGCAGCCTGGCATTCCTCGGCATGATGATCGGCGCAGTTCTCGCCGGCCGGCTTTCCGACGTCGTCGGCCGCAAGCGCGCGGTAATCGGATGCGCCATCGTGCTCTCCCTCTTCACCGCACTCTGCGCCCTCGCGACCGGGCCGGTGATGTTCGGTGCTCTCCGGCTCATCGCCGGTCTCGGGCTGGGTGGACTAGTTCCGACGTCGAACGCTCTCGCTGCGGAACTGATCACTCCCAAGTGGCGCGCCGCCATCGCGACCATGATGATGTCGGGTGTTCCCATCGGCGGGTCGATCGCGGCACTGCTCGGCATTCCGGTGATCCCCAACTGGGGCTGGCAGCCGATGTTCCTGTTCGCGTTGATCCCGCTCGTCATCCTCGTGCCCCTTGCCATCAAGACGCTTCCGGATCGCACCGTCACCCAGGCGGGCCCGGATCATCCCGAGAGAGGGTTCGGCGCGCTCCTCGGTACCCGGTTCCGTGCCATCAGCATCATGTTCGCCCTCGCCACCGTGGTGACACTGCTCGCGTGGTACGGGCTCGGCACCTGGCTGCCCAAGCTCATGCAGGGCGAGGGCACCGACCTCGGCAGTGCGCTCACCTTCGCGCTCGCCCTCAATCTCGGCGCGGTCGCGGGATCCTTCATCACCGCCTGGGGCGGTGTGCGTTTCGGCACCGTCCCGACCAGTGTCTTTGCCGCACTTCTGGCCGGAATCGCCCTCCTCGCACTACTTCTCGGCCCGCCCGTCGCGTTGGTCTACGTCATCTTCGTGATCGCGGGTGTCGGCACCCACGGAACGCAGTGCCTGATCATCGCCGCGGTAGCCTCGTACTACCCTGATCACCTGCGAGGCACCGCCCTCGGCTGGGCGCTCGGCGTCGGACGCATCGGCGCCGTCGCCGCCCCGCAGATCGGCGGCTGGTTGCTGGCGGCCGGCCTGGGAGCCAATTCGAACTTCATCCTCTTCGGTGCCAGTGCACTCGTCGCCTCCCTGCTGCTGACGGTGATCTGGCAGTACTTCTCGACCGGCCACGACACAACCCGGACGCCGGTCCTCGCCCACTGAAAGCCCACTCCCCACCTGCACAACGAATCACAGGAGACCCCATGTCGAACCTCTCAGGCGCCCGCATCATCATCGCCGGCGGCGGCATCGGCGGCGCCGCCAACGCGCTCGCCCTCGCGAAAAAGGGCGCCGACGTGACGCTGTTCGAGCGAGCGACGCAATTCGGAGAGGTCGGCGCTGGGCTGCAGATAGGTCCTCACGGTGCCCGCATCCTCGACTCGTGGGGCGTGCTCGACGAGGCGCTCGCACAGGGCTACCTGCCCAAGAACATCGTGTTCCGGGACGCCCTCACCGCGGAGGTGCTCACCAAGATCGACCTGGGCACCGAGTTCCGGGCACGGTACGGAGGACCGTACTTCGTCACCCATCGCAGTGATCTGCACGCCACCCTCATCAATGCCGCCCGCGCGGCCGGTGCCCAACTGCACACGGGCATCACCGTCACCGACGCGGTGACCGAGGGCGACAAGGTGGTCGTCAGCACCGACGACGGCCGGACCCACGAAGCCGAGGTCGTCCTGGGAATGGACGGCCTGAAGTCCCGCCTGCGCAAGAAGCTCTCCGACGATCAGCCCGTCTCCTCCGGCTACGCCGCCTACCGCGGTACCACCCCGTACCACGAGGTGGAACTCGAAGAGGACATCGAAGATGTTGTCGGCTACATCGGCCCGTTCTGCCATTTCATCCAGTACCCCCTGCGCGGGGGCGAAATGCTGAACCAGGTGGCGGTCTTCCAGTCGCCCGGCTACAAGCAGGGAGTCGAGAACTGGGGCGGCCCGGAGGAACTCGAGCAGGCCTACGCCAACTGCCATGACAACGTGCGCCGCGGCCTCGGCTACCTGTGGAAGGACCGCTGGTGGCCGATGTACGACCGTGAGCCCATCGACAACTGGGTCGACGGCCGGATGATCCTGCTCGGTGATGCCGCCCATCCGCCGCTGCAGTACCTGGCGTCGGGCGCGGTCATGGCGATCGAAGATGCCAAGTGCCTGGCCGACTACGCCGACGAGGATTACGCCGCCGGTGGCGACAACGCCGGCTGGCCGCAGATCCTGAAAGAGGTCAACGAGGAGCGCGCACCGCGGTGCAACCGCATTCTCACCACCGGCCGCATGTGGGGCGAACTGTGGCACCTCGACGGCACCGCGCGCATCGCGCGTAACGAGCTGTTCCGTACCCGAGACACCTCGAGCTACAAGTACACCGACTGGCTGTGGGGTTACTCTTCCGACCGGGCCTGATCCGCGGACGTACTGCATGCGTCGCACCCGATCGATCGGGTGCGACGCATGCAAACGGGGTGCGGATTCGAAGTGGTAACTTTAGGTATGACTTCGAGTGACATACATCTCAGCGCCCCCACACGGCACTACGAGGTTCTCGTCGTCGGCGCCGGCATCTCCGGAATCGGCGCCGCGATCACCCTGAAGCAAAACGGCATTCGAGAATTCGCGATCCTCGAGAAAGGTGACGCGGTCGGCGGCACCTGGCGTGACAACACCTACCCCGGTTGTGCTTGCGATGTCCCGTCCGCCCTCTATTCCTACTCGTTCGCACCCAACCGTGGATGGTCCCGGTTGTTCGCGGGTCAAGAAGAGATCCGCCGATACATCGAACTCACGGCCGCCGAGTACGAGGTGTTCGCGCACGTGCGGTTCGGCACCGAGATGCAGCGTGCACAGTGGAGCGACGACACACGCCGGTGGACCGTGCACACGACCACCGGTACGTTCACGGCCGACGTTCTCGTCGCGGCTGCCGGACCGTGGAACGAACCCCTCGTTCCCGAGATCCCGGGACTCGATACCTTCCCGGGCGAGGTCTTCCACTCGTCCCGCTGGAACCATACGTACGACTTGACGGACAAGCGGGTCGCCGTCGTCGGCACCGGAGCATCCGCCGTGCAGTTCGTTCCCGCGATCCAGCCGAAAGTCGGTGCGCTGCATCTCTACCAGCGCACCGCACAGTGGGTGCTGCCGAAACCCGATCACACCCTGCCCGGCGTCGAGCGGTCGATCCTGCGACGCATCCCCGGAGCCGTCCGGGCCCTGCGAAAAGTCGAGTACGCGATCATGGAGTCGCTCGGACTCGGATTCCGGCACCCGTGGATCCTGCGGATCATCCAGCAGATCGGCAAAGCGCAACTCCGGGCCCAGGTGCGAAACTCGCAGCTACGCAACGCCTTGACCCCGAACTACACACTCGGCTGCAAGCGCCTGTTGCTGTCCAACACCTACTACCCCGCGCTCACCCGACCGAACGTCGAGGTGCATTCGAATGCCGTCGCCTCCGTGCGCGGCAACGTCGTCGTCGGGGCCGACGGTGAGGAACGTGAGGTGGACGCCATCATCTTCGGCACAGGATTCCACATCCTCGACATGCCGATCGGCGCCAGAATCTTCGACGCGGAGGGGCGCAGCCTCGACGATCACTGGCAGGGGAGCCCGCAGGCCTATCTCGGCACCACCGTCGCCGGCTTCCCCAACGCGTTCGTGCTCCTCGGACCCGCACTCGGCACCGGACACACGTCGGCATTCATGATTCTCGAGGCGCAACTGACCTATCTCGCGCAGGCGCTCACCGAGATCCGCGCCAAGGGCTGGACGCGAATCGAACCCCGCCGGGACGTCCAGGAAGAGTTCAACTCACAGGTTCAGAAGGCCCTCGCCACCACCGTCTACAATGCCGGCGGATGCCAGAGCTACTTTCTGGACGTCAACGGACGCAACAGCTTCAACTGGCCGTGGTCCACCGACCGCATGCGGAAACGGCTGGCCCGATTCGACGGAACAGACTTCTCCGTATCCACCGAACCCCGCCCCGACCCCGCCTCCGCGCCCGCATTTCCCGCCGCCCCATCCCTCGCCGTCGCGTCCAATGTCACAGTGGTGCAGTCAGACTGAACCGATGCCACATTGGGTCAGCGGCGGGGTGACGACGCACATCGCCCAATGTCACACTCGTGCAGTCAAACTGAACCGATGTGACATTGGGCGAAATGGCGGGGCGGGACGACGGGCGGTTACAGCGACTTCGCGATGATGCCCTTCATTACCTCGTTGGCGCCGGCGTAGATCTTCTGGACGCGGGCGTCCTCGTACATGCGGGCGATGAGGTACTCGCGCATGTAGCCGTAGCCACCATGCAACTGGACACAGCGGTCGATGACCTCGCACTGCTTCTCGGTCAGCCAGTACTTGACCATCGCCGCCTCGGACGGGTCGAGTTCACCGCGCAGGTGCGCCTCGACGCAGTGGTCGAGGAACACCTGGCAGGTGCGGGCGATGGTCTGGCACTCGGCAAGTTCGAACGCGGTGTTCTGGAACTCGAAGAGGCTGTGCCCGAACGCCTGCCGCGCTTTCGTGTACGCGACGGTATCCTCCACCGCACGCTTCATCGCGCCGGACGCCTGCGCGCCGATGATGAGCCGCTCCTGCACGAGCTGCGCCATGAGCTGCCCGAAACCCTGTCCCTCGGAGTCGCCGAGAAGGTTCTCGACGGGCACCCGGACGTCGGTGAACGACAGTTCGGACGTGTCGGCGCCGTGCTGACCCACCTTGTCGAGGACGCGTCCGACGGCGAAACCGGGGCAGTCACGCAGATCCACGATCAGCATCGACACACCCTTGGCACCGGCCTTCGGGTCGGTCTTGACGGCCATGACGATCACATCGGCCGAGGAGCCGTTGGTGATGAACGTCTTGGAACCGTTGACCACGTACTCGTCGCCGTCGCGGATCGCGGTGGTCTTGATGGCCTTGAGGTCCGAGCCCGCACCGGGCTCGGTCATGCCGATCGCACCGAGGATCTCCCCCGACGCCATTCCCGGCAGCCAGGTCTTCTTCTGTTCCTCGGTACCGTATTCGACGATGTAGTGCGGGACGATACCGCTGTGCACGGCGATACCGAAAGCGAGGTCACCGGCATATCCCTGGGCCTCGAACACGGCGAGGTCGTGGGCGTAGGTACCACCGCCTCCGCCGTACTGCTCGGGAACCGAACAGCACAGCAGACCGAGCTCGCCGGCCTTGCGCCATACGTCACGATCGATGTGGCGCTGCGCATCCCACTTCTCGTTGTGCGCGACCACTTCTCGTTCGAAGAACGCGACGGCGAGTTCCGACAGCGCCTTGACCTCGTCGTCGTACCAGGAGGGAACGTGCTTCTTCATCTCGGTCCTACTCTCAGATACGCCGGAACAGGGCTGCGAGGGCCTGGCCGCCACCGATGCACATGGTGACGATGCCGAGCTCGAGGTCGCGACGGACCAGGTCCTTCGCGACGCGCAGACTGAGGATGGCACCGGTGGCACCGACCGGGTGGCCGAGTGCGATGGCGCCGCCGTACGGGTTGGTCTTCTCCGGGTCGAGCTTGGCGTCCCGGATCACCGCGACCGCCTGCGACGCGAACGCCTCGTTCAGCTCCACCACGTCGATGTCGCCGGGGGTGGTTCCGGTCTGCTCGAACAGGTTGCGCAACGCCAGCACGGGGGCGTAACCCATGAGCCCCGGGTCCATCGCCGCCGTCGCGACCGCCTCGAGTGTGACAAGCCCGGTGAGGCCCTTCTCCTGCGCGGCCGACTGCGTAGCCAGGACGACTGCCGCGGCCCCGTCGTTGATGCCGGACGCGTTACCTGCGGTGACCGAGCCGCCTTCCTCGAACGCAGGGCGCAGCTTGGCCAGCGTCTCGAGGGTGGTGCCGGGCTTGGGGTGCTCGTCGGTGTCGACGGTGACCGGACGACGGCCACCGATCTCGACGGGGGTGATCTCTTCGGCGAACGCGGCCTTCGCGGCGTCCGATGCGGCGCGGCGCTGCGATTCGAGGGCGAACTCGTCCTGCTGCTCGCGGCTGACATCGTATTTGCGGGCGACGGCCTCGGCGGTGCGGCCCATGTGGACGCCGCCGAACGGATCGGTCAGGATCCCCACAGTGCCGTCGACGAGCTTGCGGTCGCCGAGTTTGTAGCCGGACCGGGCGCCGAAGTCGTAGAACGGCATCCGCGACATGTTCTCATCGCCGCCGGCCAGGGTGATGCTCGCGCTGCCCCAGCGCATCTGCATCGCGGCCGACCAGATGGCCTGCAGCCCGCTGCCGCACAGGCGGTTGACGGTGTAGGCGGGGGTGCGCTCGGGCAGCCCGGCGGCCAGCGCGACGCGGCGGGCGTTGTAGGCGTCCGGCCCGACTTGGCCGATGCAGCCCATCACCACTTCGTCGATGTCCTCGCCCGACACCCCGGCGCGCTCCAGCGCGGCCTTCGCGGCGGTCGCCCCCAGTTCGTGTGCGGGCACGTCCTTGAACGCGCCACCGAAGCTGCCGATCGGAGTCCTCGCGCCGTCGACCACCACGATCGGTTCAGGAGAATTCATGACGTGCCCTTCCATCGGTCTGCATTGTGCATCGCTACCTGCTGTAGAGACACATGGGGAGATACTAGGACTTCAAAGTACCGGCCCCGAGGGTGAGTCCCCCGGCAGCTCCTCCGGCAACGCATTCAGCGGGTGGCGACCGCCTGCGATAGCGTCCGAGTACGCACGCTCACACGTACTCGGCGCTTTCAGCTCGACACATCGACTAGGAACGGAGCCCTCGTGGTCGCGATCGGCAAGTCGGATCTGAACATCTTTCCCCTGGCCCTCGGCGGTAACACGTTCGGCTGGACCAGTGACGAAGCGACATCCTTCGAGATCCTCGATGCCTTCGCAGCCGGTGGAGGAAACTTCATCGACACCGCAGACTCGTATTCCGCATTCGCACAAGGTAATTCGGGTGGTGAGTCCGAGACCATCCTCGGGCGGTGGCTGGCGTCGCGCGGCGATCGTGACCACATGGTGATCGCCACCAAGGTGAGCCGGCATCCCGATTTCCCGGGACTCGCGCCCGCCAATATCCGCGCCGCAGCGGAAGCATCACTGAACCGGCTCCGAACCGACTACATCGACGTCTACTTCGCCCACTACGACGACCCCGAGACTCCCCTCGTCGAGTCGCTCGCCGCGTTCGATCAACTCGTCCATGACGGTCTGGTCCGCCACATCGCCATCTCGAACTACTCACCCGCCCGCATCCGCGAGTGGCTGGCACTCGCCGCCGACAACGGGTTCACGGCGCCCATCGCGCTGCAACCCCACTACAACCTGGTACACCGGGGCGACTACGAACCCGAGATCGAGGCGATCGCCGTCGAGAACGACCTCGGCGTATTCCCCTACTACTCCCTTGCCGCGGGCTTCCTCGCCGGCAAGTACCGGACCGTGGAGGAGTTCGGCAGCCACACCCGTCAGCGGATGGCCCAGCGGTATTTCTCCGACGCGGGCCTCGCGGTGGTCGATGCCCTCGGCCGGATCGCTGCCGCGCATTCCGCGGAGATCTCGACCATCGCCCTCACCTGGCTCCTGACCCGTCCCGGCATCACGGCACCGATCGCCAGCGCCAGCAGGCTCGAACAACTGCCGGCGTTGCTCGACGCACCGGCCGTGACGCTGACCTCGTCGGAGATCGACGAACTGACCACGCTCTCCGACGCGGTCGGCACCTGACTCCTCCCCGACAGCTCAGGCCTGCAGCCAGAGGTCCGGGCCGAACACCTCATAGTGGATGCTCGTGCCGGGCACACCGCGGTCGATGAGCTGTTCCCGCATCGACTGCATGAAGCCGAGAGGACCGCAGAGGTAGGCGCGTACTCCGTCGGCTAGCGGGATGTCGGCGAGGTCGGCACGTCCGGCCCGCATGACGTCGCTCGGCGATCGCAGGCCCAGGTCCTCGTACCAGTTCTGCATGATCGCGGTGGGCAGCCGGCCGACCAGTTCGGTCAGTTCTGCACGGTGCGGTTGATCGGCGGGTGAGCTGTCGGCGTGAATCACCGAGACCGGGCGCGGGTCCTGCGTGTCGACGAGGTGGTGCAACATGCCGATCATCGGGGTGCAGCCGATGCCGGCGGAGATGAGCAGCACCGGGTCGGCGTTCCGGTCCAGCGTGAGACTGCCGAACGGCAGCGATACCGTCAGCTCGTCCCCTTCGAACACGTTGGCGTGGATCACGTTCGACACGTTCGGGACAGCCTGCTGCTCGGGTACGGCGGGCACGGGCTCCACCTTTTTCACCGTGATTCGCCAGCGCATCGGCTCGCTGGCCGGTTCCGGGCGCCGCCGCAGCAACCTCCGCCGCTCCTTCACCCAGGACGGTGCAGGGAAGGGCCGGGTGACACTGTACTGACGGATCTGCCGCGCTCCGTCCGGCAGCACGACGGCCACGGAGATATACTGCCCCGGAAGGAAATCGGGCAGGTCGTCCGGTCCAGCGGATTCGAGACTGAGGGCGATGCAGTCCGGCGACTCCTGCACCCGCGACGAAACCCGCACCGTCCGCCACACCTGACCGGGCTCCACGTTCGCCCTGGCGTACAACTCTCGCTCGACGGCGATGAGGCCGTTCGCCATGAGCCAGTACACCTCGTCCCAGGCCGACGCCACCTCGGGCGTGACCGCTTCGCCGAGGACCTCCACGATGGCACCGAACAGGTGATCGTGGACGAGCCCATACCGGTCTTCCGTAATACCCAGCGAAGCATGCTTGTTCGCGATCCTGGAGAGGATGGCATCGGGACTCGGAGCGTCATCGGCCACCAGAACGGTGGCAAACGAGGCGATGGCACCGGCGAGCGCACGCTGCTGATCGCCCTGCGCCTGATTGCTGCGATTGAACAGGTCGCGCTCCAGCGACGGATCGTCGCGGAACAGGGTGGAATAGAACACGGTGGTGATCTCTTCGATGGCCGCACCCACAACCGGAAGGGTCGCGCGGATGACCGTCTTCGAATCCGAGCTGAGCATCAGTTCTCCTACGATCGAAGCAGTGTTTTCGACCAGTGTCGGAAAGAACCGATACGCCCCGATCACCTCGGAGTTACTACCCCGCTGACACCGTTACGGTCACCGTGCGAAAACCTCACGGTTTCGCGGGCCGCGTTGTGAGTTCCGCGATGTCCCCATACAGCACACTCTGATACGTCAGCATGAGCTCTTCCACACCGTCGAACTGATCTCCGACGTAGTGAGTGTTCTCGGCCGACAACTCGCGGTCGCCGCTGCGGGCGAGGAGTTCGTCGATTCGGCTGTCCAGGCTCTGTGCCCGGTTCACCGCCATCACGGACCGCAACTGCTGCTCGGCCTGCGACAGCAGGTCGCCTATCCGGGCGAGGGCGGCGACGCGGTCCAGCAACTGATCCCACACCGGTTTCAGTGCACGCTGTCGCAGTTGCACCTGCTCCCTCCCCGCCTCGGTCAGCGTCGCGCCGAGGGCGTCGTGGAGTTCGTGCACGATGCCGCGCAGTGCAACGGTGTCGACGGCGATCTGCATCAATTCCTGCGCAAGATCGAGTTGGTGGCGTTGGACCGAGAAATACTGCGAATGCCACACCGCCGATCCCTCGATACGGTCGAACAGCGTCCCTGCCATGAAGAGCAGGGTGTCGTAGCGGTCGGCGAAACGCTCATGCTCCATATCGACGCCCCGTCCGATCGCCTCGGCCACGCGGCGGCCCAGGGCCGCGGCGGCAGTCTTGCCGGACGCCTCGGTGAGCCGCTCGGCCATCACGGCCCGAGTGGCCTTACCGGCCCGCTCCAGCGCACTGACGGTGATCGGCGCCGGTGTCTGCTGTAATGCCCTGAACAGCGTCTCGCGCTGGTCGAGGTCCAGGTGCACTCCGTCGCGCCGATCACGCCGGATCGCGCGCACGCCGGCGGCGTAGTGCGCGCTCGACATCACCACCGCGGACCGCACGGCCTGGAGTCGCCGTCCCAGTTCGGTGACCCGGTATTTCACCAGCAACTGCGCAGGACCCGGCCGGAGCGTCGCCAACCGGTCGAGCGTGCGCCCGTACTCCTCGGACAACGCGCGCAACGCGCCGAAGCCGCCGATCGTCGGGATACCCCTGCCCGCAGCGCGGCGATTCATCAGTACCTGTCGCGTCGCTGCGCCCAGATGACCTGCGGCGATCAACACCGCAGCGTCATCGGACAGCTCCGGACGGCTCCCCGCCATCTGCGCTCGTTCGCACCACTCCCGAACATGGAACGTTATCCGGGCGCGACGCTCGTCCACCGTCTCGAATCCCTCGGGGTCGGGCACACTCTGCGACATCAGACCTCCTGGTAGTGCACAGGACACCACTGTTCCAGAAACTTCCTGACGGGGTCGGCGAGATCAGGCGGCGGCGGACGTCAACGCGAACGCCACGGCGATCAGGAAGCCCACTTTCACGACCTCGAGACCGACGTACACGTAGTGCACCCGTGACCGCGGGGCATTCTCACCTGCGAGAACACGGTTCGAACGCCGGGTCAGGGGCGGACGGACCGCCCCGAGCTGGATTGCGAGCACCGCCACTGTGACGATCGTCAATACCCACCCCGTGGTCCCCGGACTCGACACCACACACGCGGCGAGCAGGACGATCGCAAGCACCGCCTCAACGGTATTGAGTGCCCGGAACACCAGCCTGCCGATACCGAGCCCGATGGGCAGCGTCACCCCCGGCGCCCGGAACTTGATCGGCGCCTCGAGAAACGAGATCGCCAGCACCATCCCGAGCCACAGCATCGGAACGAACAATTGAATGTAGCGCGCTACGTCGTCCATCAGCCCCTCCACGTCCAGCCCTCCAAGTCGGAGATCAACACGATACGACGTGAGGCGGCGTGCCGCGTGTGCTTGCTCCCGGTCGGCTGCAGACGCCGCTCTAAGCTGACGCCCATGATCGATTCGAGGCGCGCAGCGCTCCTGGTAGCGACCGCGCTGATAGTGACCGCCTGCGGCCGGTCGGTAACCGGATCGGCAGCCTCCGGGGCCGTCGACACCCCAGCGCCCACACCGTCGACGACGCACACCACCGTTCCGGCCACACCTCCGGCGACGACACCACCGGCGGCGAGCACCACCAGCCGTGCGCCCGGCGTCTCTTCGACGTCCACGGCCACCTCCGCCGCGAAGGCCGATCCAGGAAAGTTCGGGGACACCGAGAACGGGAGCTACTACTTCACATCCCCCAGCGCCAAGTTCCACTGCGCGATACTGACCGGCGGCGACCTGCCGACGGCAGGATGCCACGGGCCGATGCCTCCGACGGCGCCACGGGTGCCCGGGTCCGGTGCTCCCGACCTCCTGGTGGCACCCAACGCCATCGAGGTGACGGGTTCGGGGGTCGGACAGTTCGTGAGTGCAGGAGATCCGCGCTACTACCCACTCGACGGTTCGTCGTCCGCCGCACTGCCCTACGGCAGCACACTGGAAGTGAACGACCTCACCTGCCGTGTCGACGAAAAAACGGGCGTTACCTGCGAGAGCGACGCGGGCCATGGATTCACGGTGTCGGACACCGCGTTCAAGGTCTGGTGAGCCCGTAGTACCGGCTTCGGCACCCTCATATCCCCTACTCTTGAATGCATGCGCATAGGAGCACACGTTCGGCAGGACGAGGATCCGATCGGATACGGCGAACGGCTGGGCGCCGACATCATCCAGATGTTCCTCACCGACCCCCAGAAGTGGAACAAGCCGGCGGAGCATCCGCGCACCGACCAGATTCGCGAGAGCCCCATCGACGTGGTGGTGCACTCGTCGTACGTGATCAACGTGGCCAGTCTCAACAATCGGCTCCGGATGCCGTCGCGTACCGCCGTCGCACAGCAGGCCGAGGCAGCCGCCGCGATCGGCGCCTTCGGTCTGGTGGTCCACGGGGGGCATGTCCGCGACGGCGAGGATGTGGACGAGGGAATCGTCAACTGGCGCAAACTGTTCGAACGGCAGGCGGACAAGGGCGGTTTCCCGGTTCCGATCCTGATCGAGAACACCGCCGGCGGTGACTTCGCCATGGCCAGGCATTTCGACGCCATCGACCGCCTCTGGCAGGAGGTGGGAGATCTCGGTGCCGGATTCTGTCTCGACACCTGTCACGCGTGGGCGGGGGGCGAAGAACTGGTCGGCGTGGTGGAACGGATCAAGGCGATCACCGGGCGCATCGACCTCGTGCACCTCAACAACTCCCGCGACGAGTTCAACTCGGCCCGCGACCGGCACGCAAACATCGCCGAGGGCACCATCGACCCCGCACTACTCGCCGAAGTCGTGCGGACCGCAGGCGCACCCGTCATTCTCGAAACGCCAGCCGAGGGCCTGGCGGAGGATTTGGCATACCTGCGCGAGACGGTGGGTGATCGGCCCTAGATGATTGATTCCTTGAACGGATCAGTGGTCGTAGGCGATCAATGATCGCTTGGCGGCGGCGCCGATGTTCCAGTTGTGCCAGATGCCGGCGGCCATCGCCAACACGCGCTGGGCGACGCGGG
>NZ_JBAQEO010000482.1:0-2147 GCF_049286785.1 Rhodococcus sp. (in: high G+C Gram-positive bacteria)
CGACGCTGCCGGACAAGTGGCTACGCAAGACCAAAGGCAAAGAAGCCGCAGTGCGGATGCTTATTGAGATCGACGGCATCCCGTTGGACGAACCGCGGTTCGAAGTCGTTCTAGGTCGCGACGTCGACACAACTGACGCGGCGAAGGGGACTTCGGCTGGAGGGAAGGCGATTTCACCTTACGACGATCTCGTCATCGATGGCGACTACATTAAGGCTGAAGCGCAGGCTGGTCGTATGTCGCAGATCCTCTACGCAGTAGCGATCCGCACCGCATCCGGGGAACGAACCTTCAGGGCCCCTTCCGACGATGACCTCGCGGCCCTTAAAGCCGCTGAGGCACGGTTCGAGGAGGTCAAGGATGTATGGCAGGCGCAGGGGATACTCCCGTCGGAAGACATCCCGGATGAGTCGAACTACGAACGTGGGCATCGGCTGTACGGCCGATATACATGGCTGGATATGTTTACCCCACGACAGGCTCTGGTACACGGCACGTTTTCCATGGAGTTCGCGAAGCTCATTCCTGAGGTGGAAGAAGACCTTGGTGAACGAGCGGGAGATGTCCTGTTCGAGCTGGCTCTCATGCAGGGAAAGGCTCTGAACTGGAACTCCCGATCATCGACGTGGGACGTGTCTCGACAGAAGTTACGCAATACCTTCGAGAAACATAACTTCTCGTTTAAGTGGGCCTTCGCTGAGTTCGAGGGTGCGACCGCGTTGTTCTCGTGGAGCTTGGATCAGCTGACAGACGCTTATGGCGAGATCGCACGACTCCTTGACGAGACTGGGGCTCCAGGCATGGCGGGCGAGCCCCCACTCAAACGTGACGTGACTGTGTACCGCGGCAGCGGCGCCGATCTTCGCTTCGTCGAAGATCGGTCCGTAGCCCATATCTGTATGGATCCGCCGTACTACGACAATGTTATGTACGCGGAGCTCGCCGACTTTTTCTATGTATGGGAGAAGCGGACTTTCGGTCGCATCGTGCCGGACTATTTCGACGCTAATCTGACCGACAAGGAAAACGAGGCTGTCGCCAACGTTGCTCGGTTCCTCCCTATGGGTAAGCGAAAGAAAGATCTCGCCGATCTCGACTATCAGACCAAGATGACTGCGATCTTCACCGAAGCAAGCCGAGTACTCCGCGATGACGGTGTCTTGTCGGTTATGTTCACCCACAAGCGTGCTGGCGCATGGGACACCCTCGGCATGGGCTTGCTGGAGGCTGGGTTCACTATCGAGACCTCGTGGCCGGTCAACACCGAGTCCGAACAGTCGCTGCACCAGGCGAATAAGAACTCGGCGGCGTCGACGATCATGTTGGTGTGCCGCAAGCGCGATGCAGCTGAAGGATCGGTGCGGGTGTACCTCGACGACATCGAACAGGACATCCGTGACGCCGCCCGAGCGGCAGCGCAGCGGTTTCAGCACGACGGGATCGACGGTGTGGACTTGCTGCTGTCCACCTATGGCCCGACCCTGTCTGTCATCTCACAGAGCTGGCCTGTGTACTCGTCAGTCCCTAACGCGGACGGGAAGGACCAGTTGCTGCGCCCAGAGGATGCTCTTGACCTCGCTCGTGAGGAGGTCGTCCAGCTCCGCCGGGCCCGGCTAGTCGGCAAGGCTGCGCACGTCGACGACATGACCGACTTCGTGCTTCTGTCGTGGGACATCTTCGGAGCCCGCGAGTTCCCGTACGACACTGCACGCCTGCTGGCGCTCGCCGTCGGTGGGGTGGATGTGGACCATCTTGAGCGCGCCAAGATCGTGAAGAAGAAGACCGGTAGCGTCATCCTGCTTGAGCCGAGCGAGAGGCTACGGCGCGATGCTGACAGCGAGCTTCCCGGGGTGCGGCCGGAAGCCGCGAACTTCGAGTACACAATCGATGCCGTCGACACCGCCATGTACATCGCCGACGTCGACGGGATGCCGGCCGCCAAACGATTCCTCGACCGACACGGATTCACCACAGACAGTGGTTTCATCTCCACCGTGCAGGGACTCGTCAACGCGATCCCGCGGACGAAGGCCAAGGGCGCCTGGGTCGTTCCCGAGGCCGGCCTGCTGGACACCCTGTGCATGCTGTACTTCCCGACGGTGACGCTGCCGGAGGCAGAGGACCTAGCAGCGCTGGCGGTGCAGGGA
>NZ_JBAQEO010000483.1:0-2697 GCF_049286785.1 Rhodococcus sp. (in: high G+C Gram-positive bacteria)
GTTCCCAACACCACCCCGGCCCAGCCGGAAAACGCGCAGTCGCCGGGTTAGATTGGCGCCATGAGATCCGCGTCCGCGCACGTCCGCCGCAGTCCCTGCCGCACCGCGCACGACGTGCACACCCGGTTGGCTACCGGCGCGAAAACCGTTGTTCTCGACAGTCCACCCGAGACCACTGTCGAACTGTGCGACCTGCCGGGCGGTTTCACCCTGCGCGTCGAAGGCTCGTCCCGCGTGCAGATCACCGACACCATCGACCGGCCGGAGAAACGCGCTCCAGCGATCGTGATCACCGGCGCCGCCCACGCCCAACTCTTCGGGCACACCCGCGCCCACGCCTACACCACCGCCACCGTCGACGCCTTCGATCACACCCGGGTCACCGCCCACAACCGTGCCGCCGTGTCCGCCGTCGACCACGCCCACGTCTCCGCCGGTGAGAACGCCACCGTCTACGCCTACGACCACGCCGCCGTCCACGCGCACGACGACGCACAGGTACACGCCGCCGACAGCACCCGCATCGTGCTGCACGGCAACGCCCACGCCGCGGCAGCCCGCGGTGTCACCATCTTCGGACCCGCCCGCGCCAACGTCACGGTCGCCGCCAGATAGCGCAGCCGACGACCGGTATCACCGAACCAAAATGTCCGTTTTGTCCGTTGTTTACCACGGTAAACAAACCAAACCGATTGGTCTTGTTTGTTTACCGTGGTAAACAAACGGCACCAGGACTCGGTGAAACGTCCCTCGCCGGCCGCGTCAGTCGTGTTTCGCGCCGGCGGGACCTTTCGCGAAAATTGCGGCGGCACCGCCTCCGTTTCATTTACTGAAGGCGGCCGAGCAGATGCTGTGCAAGCCCGCGCGACACCCCGCGTGTCGGCACCGCCCCAGCTGCTGCGGTGCCGTACTGTGCGTACCCGTCCGAAGTAGCCCACACCGGTGGGTGAAGCAAACGGAAAGGGTCCCATGACCATTCATGTCCTTCTCAATCAGAAGGGCGGCGTCGGAAAAAGCACCGTCGCTGTCAATCTCGCCGCCGTCACCGCGGATGTTCTCAACCAGGACGATGATCCCAATGCCACCTCCCCCGTGGCAGCCGTCTCCGTCGACCCGCAGGGCTCCGCGATCTGGTGGGCCGACCGACTCGACAACCTGCCCTTCCACGTCGTCCAGGCCCACGACGACCTCAACGGCCTGCGCCAGCTTGGTCAGCTCCCCGGGATTCGCCACGTCTACGTCGACACCCCCGGCTGGATCGACCTCAACAGCGCCGACGACACCTCCGACCCACTCGGCCGCGGCCCTGCCGCCGACGCCCTGCGGGCGGTGCTCGAGGTCGCCGATCACGTCATCGTGCCGATGGAAACCGAACCGCTCTCCTTCGATCCCACCGCCCGAACGATCCGAAAGGTCCTCGAGCCCCGCGGCATTCCGTACACGGTCGTGATCAACAACTGGGATCCTCGCGACGGCAAGCTCGACCTCGAGGAAACGAAAGAGTTCGTACGCGCGAACAAGTGGCCACTCGCGAAAACCGTGATCCGCCATTACAAACTGCACGCGCGGGCGAGCGCCGACGGCCTGGTGGTCACCGAGTACCCCGCCAATCGGGTAGCGCTGCAGGCCCGGGAGGACTTCTACCGGCTGGCTCTGGAGCTACGGATCGACGGTGGTCGGTGATGGCACGCGGCACCCGCACCAACCTGGCGACCCTCGCCGGTGTCGTCGGCGACAACTCCCCCGTCGACCGGCCTTCTCCTGGTGTGACACCGACCAACGTGCCACTGAGCGAGCTGGCACCGAATCCGCGCAATCCGCGTGACGACCTCGGTGATCTCAGCGATCTGGTCTCGATCACCGACACCCAACTCCAACCCGCCCTGGTGGTCACCCAGGCCGCCTATCTGAGGCTGTATCCGGAAGACGAAACCAAGATCGGGCTCGCCCGATGGATCGTGATCAACGGATGCCGGCGCCTTGCCGCCGCCACCAGCTTCGGCCGCCCCAACCTCGACATCGTCGTCAAGGACGAGGTCGCCAAGGACCGGACAACCCTGCTTGCCGCGGCGGTCATCGAGAACGTCGGCCGCCGCGACTTCGACGTCATCGAAGAGGCCAAGGCCGTCGAACTCCTGATCAACGAGTGCGGAACCGTCGAGAAGGCCGCCCTCAAGCTCGCCAAGTCCAAGGGATGGATCTCACAGCGGCGAGCCCTGCTCCAACTCACCCCCGAACTCCAAACAGCCCTACGTAAGGGCGAACTCGCCATTCGCACCGCCCGCTCGCTTGCGCAAGTCCCGCCGGAGGGGCAGGTTGAGGCTTGGAACACCGAACGTGAGCGTCAAAGTCAAGGCGCTGAATCAGATTCGGTTCCCACTGACGACGGCCGTAAGCCGGCGGAACGAGTGCCGGTGACCGCCGCGAAGGTCACCCGCACCTTCCGGCGCCTAGACGCCGACCCCGCGATTCTCGCGGAAGCACTGGTCGAGTACCTCGACGACGATGGCCTTCGATCCCTCCTCGCCGCGCTCAACAACCGAACCTGACCAAGCCTGCAGTAAGTCGTCGAACGGGAGCCCTAGTGATGTCCGTTTTGTCTGGGTGATGTCAGTTTTGTCTGGTGTTTACCGCGGTAAACACCAGACAAAACTGACATCACCCAGACAAAACGGACATCACTAGGGCTCCCGTTCG
>NZ_JBAQEO010000484.1:0-6962 GCF_049286785.1 Rhodococcus sp. (in: high G+C Gram-positive bacteria)
GGAGAAGTGCGTGAACACAACCTACACGGCGGCAGCAACGGAAATCGGCAGTGTCGACGTCGGACTGCTCGTCGGCGGCATGCTCGGCACCCTGGCGTACTTCGTCGTCGGCATTGCCGTTCTCGGAGTCGGCTTCGCGGTTCTCGACCTCGCCACTCCCGGCAATCTCCGGCACCAGGTGTACGTCGACAAGAACCCCAACGCGGCAATCCTGCTGGCGTCGAACCACCTCGCCCTCGCCGCCGTCGTGGTCACTGCGATCCTCACCAGCTCCGACGGATTCGCTCAGGGACTCGCCGACTCCGCGGTCTATGGGCTCTTCGGTGTGCTGTTGCAGGTCATCGCGCTGCGCCTGATGAATCTGCTGCTGCCGGGGCAACTCGTCGGTCTGGTCGGGAACCCGCAGATGTGTGGCGCCGCGTGGGCGGTCGGTGCGAGCCTCTTCGCCATCGGCCTCGTGAACGCCGCCGCACTCACCTGATCTCGTGACGACCTCAGCGGCAGAGCCGAGTTTCACCACCACCCGCGCGCTCAGTAAGAGGTCGAGGGCGTTCCTGCTCGCCGCGGTGGCTACCTGCGCGGCGTGCGGGCTGATCTACGAACTGGCCCTGCTGACGCTGTCGGTCAGCCTGACCGGCGGCGGAATCACCCAGACTTCGCTGATCGTAGCGGGTTTCGTGGCCGCACTGGGTGTGGGTGCGCTCGCCGCCAAACCGCTGCTGTCCACCGCGGCCGCGTCGTTCGTGGTCGTCGAGATCGTCCTCGGACTCGTCGGCGGGTTCAGCGCGGTGACCCTGTACGTCACATTCACGTTCTTCGGTTTCAGCGCAATCGTTCTGGTGCTCGCCACAGCGCTGATCGGTGTGCTGGTGGGCGCCGAGGTGCCGCTGTTGATGACGCTGCTGCAGTCGGGCCGCAGCGACACCGACGCAGAGAGCACGGGAAAGGTGCTGGCGAATCTCAACGCGGCCGACTACGCGGGTGCCCTGGTCGGTGGCCTGCTCTGGCCTTTCGCCCTGTTGCCGATCGCCGGGATGATCCGCGGCGCCGCCGTCACCGGAATCGTCAATCTCGTTGCCGCCGCGGTGGTGGCGCTGATCCTGCTGCGGTGGCAGCTGGGTCTGCGCACCCGGTTGCTCGCCGTCGTGGCGCTGCTCGTCGCCGCCGCATGCATCGCGGTGCTGCTGGTGCGTGCCGACGGCATCGAGACGACGTCCCGGCAACGTCTCTACACCGATCCGGTGGTCGTGGCCGAGAGGTCCCGGTACCAGGAGATCGTGGTCACCGAGCGCGGGGGAGACGTGCGGCTCTTCCTCGACGGCGACCTCCAGTTCTCCAGCGTCGACGAACATCGGTACACCGAATCGCTGGTGTATCCCGCGATGGCGGACGATCCGAAGCGGGTGCTGATCCTCGGCGGGGGCGACGGTCTCGCCGCACGAGAGGTTCTGCGACTGCCTGGGGTCGAGGAGATCGTGCAGGTGGAACTCGATCCGGCGGTGATCGATCTCGCAAACACGCGGCTGTCCGAACTGAACAGGGGCGCGTTGCAGGACCCGCGCGTGCACGTGGTCGTCGACGACGCGTTCCGGTGGCTGCGTGACGCACCCGACTCGGGATTCGACGCCGTCATCGTGGACCTCCCGGATCCGGACACCCCGGCGCTCGGGCGCCTGTACTCCACCGAGTTCTACGGTCTCGCCGCGGCCTCCCTGAACCCGGGTGGACTGATGGTGGTGCAGTCGGGAAGTCCCTATTCGACGCCGGACGCGTTCTGGCGCACCACGTCGACGGTCGCGTCGGCGGGTCTGGCCGTCACGCCGTACCACGTGCTGGTGCCGAGCTTCGGGGACTGGGGTTACGTCCTCGCGCAGCGCGGTCCCGAACCGCCCGCACTGCGCCTGCCGAGCGAGGTTCCGGGGCTCCGCTTCCTCGACGAGCCGACGCTCGCCGCATCCGCGATCTTCCCGCGCGACCGTCCCCGCCGCGAGCTCGAGCCCTCGACCCTCGATCGCCCGCGAATCGTCGACGACATGCGGAAGGGCTACGAGCGCTGATGCGGCTCACAGGGTCAGCGCAGCAGGTTGCCGAGCGTGCGGGCGGCGTCGACGACCGCTGAGCCCAATGCCTTCTCGTCGGGCATCTCGAACACCGACACGCCCACGCTCGCGAGTGCATCGCCGCGACGGCCTGGAATGGCTGCGGAGACACCGAGTACGGACGGGGTCACCTCTCCTTCGGTGATCGCGTATCCGCGACCGCGCGCCACGGTCACCTCTTCGCGTTCGCCGTGGACTGCGGGGAGTGAGGCGAGGATCGCCAGGCCTGCCGATCCCCGGTTGATGGGGTCGACCTGGCCGGGGCGGAACGCGACGTGAACTTTCGCGCTTCGCGGTTCCACCACCATCAGGGCCCGTACTTCCGTGGAGTTCTCGCGGACGACGAGGTGCACGGTGGCCTGGACGGCATCGGCAAGCTCTTCGAGTACGGGTCGCGCCAGTGTGCGCAGATCCTGCTCGACGGGTTCGGCCAGGGTCACCAGTCCCGCGCCGAGTGTGACGCGTTTGAATCCGTCCTTCCGGCACAGCCGATGTGCCTCGAGGGTGCGGATCAGCCGATGCGCGACGGTCCGGTGGACGCCGACCCCGTCGGCTATCTCCGTGACGGACAGTCCGTGCGGATGGGCCGTCAGCAACTCGAGAATCTCGAGCCCGTGGTGGAGGGTTTTGGACATCCCCGAATCGAGCTGAACTGCGCTTTTGGGTGAAAGTTCCGGCGGCCGTTCGTCGGTCGTGCTCACTGTCTTGCCCACGCTCCTTGACGTCTGTGAGGTGCGACACCTACTGTACATGCATATCGCACGGTCCGTGCGATTATCGCACACATACCGCGAGCAAGGCAAGGCCCCACCGCGAGGGGGTTTCATCAGGGAGTACGAGATGAGCACTGGTCACGACGGTGTCGATGCCGCGACCGTCGGCCGGCTTCACCAGCTGTACGGACGGCAGAGTCACCTCATCGACGGCGGGTCTGCCGGTGAGTGGGCGCTGACGTTCACGGCGGACGGCGAGTTCCATTCGCCGAGTTACCCGGAACCGGTGGTGGGTGCGGCCGGGCTGACGGCGTTTGCCGAACGCTTCCACGCCGGAGCCCTCGCGGCCGGTGAAGTGCACCGCCACGTGATCACCAACGTCACCATCGACCGCGTGGACGCCGACGCACTCGAGGTACGCGGCTACCTGCAGATCGTGGCGACCCCTCGCGGTGGCTCGTCACGCGTGGTGCGCATGACCACGTTCACCGACCGCGTCGTGTACGTGGAGGACCGGTGGCGTATCGCTCGACGCGACGTCCGGCGTGACGACGTGGGCCATCGAGGAAAACCCTTGTCACACATCGAAGGAAGTAGAAGAAGCATGACCACAGGTGCTGACCAGACCAACCCCGGCCGTACCGTCACGGCGCAGATCACAGCGCTGTACCCGGAAATGTCAGGCAAGGTCGCGGTGGTCACCGGCGCAGCCCAGGGCATGGGTGCCGCGTTCGCGGAGGGGCTCGCCACGCGGGGCGTGCACGTCGTCGGAGCAGATATCAACGAAGACCAGATGACGGCAACGGCAGCGTCGATCAACGCTGCCCTCGCCGGAGACTCGCTGGCGGAGCAGCCCGGACGCGTGGTCGGTGCACGGGTGGACGTCACCGTCGCGGACGACCACGAGAAGCTCGCCCAGGTGGCGTTGCAGGAGTTCGGCCGTATCGACTTCTGGATCAACAATGCCGGCATCTTCCCGTTCGCGCCGGCGGAGGAGATCTCACCCGAACAGATCCACGCCACCCTCACGGTCAACGTGGAGGGCGTGCTGTTCGGCGCCCAGGCAGCGGCGCGCCACATCCGGCCCGGTGGCGCCATTGTGAACATGTCTTCAGTGTCCGCACTCCGCGTCCGCAAGGGCCGCGGCGCGTACTGCGCCTCCAAGGCGGCGGTGGCGCACCTCACCGAATCCCTGGCGGTCGAATTCGGCGACAAGGGAATTCGTGTCAACTCCATCGCGCCGGGATACATCGACACCGCCATGACGCGCTGGGTGCAGGACGACCCGGCCGCGCTGGCGCACGCGCTCGACTCGGTGCCGCTGCATCGCCTCGGCTCGCCCGAAGAGGTATTCGGACCGTTGCTCTTCCTGCTTTCCGACAGCGCACGTTACGTCACTGGTCACAGCATCGCGGTCGACGGCGGTTCGCGTCATGTCTGACGCAGCGGCGTCCGAGACGGTGAACTATCCTGCCGTCGTTCTGATCACCGGGGCAGCGGGCGGCATGGGTGCGAATCACGCCCGTGCGCTCGCCGCCCGCGGAACACACGTATGTATTGCCGACATCGCAGACGCCTCCGCGGTGGTGGACGAGATCGCGGCGGCCGGTGGCTCGGCCTCCGCGCACCGGTTGGACGTCACCGATGCCGCCGCGTGGAGCCGGGTGGTCGACGAGATTCGCGACGCACGCGGCGAATTGGGCGGACTGGTCAACAACGCCGGCATCTCACGGCGGCTCGAATTCATGGACACCCCGGATGACATCTGGGAACTGACCATGCGTATCAACCTCTTCGGACCGTTCTACGGCATGAAGGCCGTCGCACCACTCATGCGCGAGAGCGGCGGTGGATCCATCGTCAACATCTCGTCCATCTCGGGGCAGATCGGTTACTTCTCGCCCGCGTACTCGTCGAGCAAGTGGGGGCTGACCGGCCTGTCGAAATCTGCTGCCGGCAACTTCGCCCAGTGGGGAATCCGCGTCAATTCTGTGCACCCCGGTCTGGTGGGGACGGCGCTGCTCGGCGGTGCCGACGCCTTCGTGAGAGCGGCAGTCGAGAGCATCCCGTTCGGCCGCATGGGCACACCGGGCGAAATCACCGACGCGGTGCTGTTCCTGCTCTCCGATCGCTCCGCGTACATGAGCGGCAGCGAGGTCACCGTTGACGGTGGTCTGGTGTCCAACGGCTTGTATCACCGCATCATCGCGGAGACGGGAGAGAACCTTTCATGAGTGACGCCTGTGATGTCGACGTCATCGTCGTCGGCGGTGGCGGCGCAGGACTGGCAGCGGCGGTTTCCGCAGCCGAGCAGGGCGCGTCGGTGCTGCTGTTCGAGTCCGAGACCGAACTCGGCGGCTCCACACAGCTGTCCGCGGGCCTGTTCACCGCCGCCGGGACGAGCGTGCAGAGCGGTCTGGGCATCGAGGACTCGGCCGAGAAGTTCTTCCAGCACTACATGGACCTCAACCAGTGGATGCTGGCGCCGGGACTGATCCGCACCTTCTGCGAGAACGCGGCCCCCACTCTCGAGTGGCTCATCGCCCTCGGTGTCGAGATCCCGGCCGTCGTGTCGGGCAACGCCCACCAGCCCGGCCTCTGCCAGGCAGGTGTCGAGGACATCTGGCGGGGACACGTCCCGAAGGACCAGGGATACGGCCTCGTCCAGGTGCTCGACAAGGCCCGGCGTGCGCACGGGATCGAGGCCATCCTCAATACCCGCGTGCAGAAGCTGATCCAGGAGGACGGCCGGGTCGTGGGTGTGGTCGCCGACGACATCGAGGTCCGGGCAGGCGCTGTGGTCGTCGCCTCCGGCGGCTTCGCCCAGGATTCCGAACTCGTCGACCGGTACTACCCCGTCGCCAACAATGCCGGTGACTCCCTCTTCGTGGTAGCCGCTTCGGGAAGCCGCGGCGACCACCTCCGCTTCGGCTCGGACGTGAACGCCTCCGTCAGCGGCGACGGATGGGGACTCATGCTCCCGACCGTCTACTTCCAGCGGTACCACCACTGGCAGTCCGGTTTCCCGCCGAAGTCGCGGATCCACGTCAACCGGGACGGCCGCCGCTTCATGGACGAGGATGCCTCCTACGCGGTCTCGACCGGCATCATCGAGGCGCAGGGCGGGTACGGCTGGATGATCTTCGACGAGAAGGCGCGAGTCGACCTCGCACCCGGTTACGCCGACTGGACGCCCGAGCGGATCGCCGACGAGGTGGAGGCCGGACGCACGTTCCGGGCCGACAGTCTCGAGGAACTCGCGCGGCTGATCGACGTACCTGCCGATGCCCTGGCGGCCACCGTCGGACGGTGGAACGACCAGCTTCCGGCGGGAATCGACGACGATTTCCTCCGGCACCGGACACTCCGCAACAAAGGATCGGCCGACAGTCCCGAACCGATCGCGGAGGCTCCGTACTACGCGGCTCGAATACTTCCCGCCGAACTCGTGTGCACACACGCGGGTATGGAGATCAACAGCAATGCTGCGGTCCTGAGCACGCAGGGACGCCCGATTCCGGGCCTCTTCGCGGCGGGCGAAGCCGGCGCTGGCATCCTGGGTCTCAGGTATGTCGGTGGTGGCAATGCGGTAGCGAATGCTCTCACGATGGGCCGCATCGCCGGCCGCAACGCGGCCGCGGCCGCAGAAGGAACTCCGGAACTGTCCTGAGTTCTGTCACCCCCATTCCTCCGGCAGGGCGACACTCCGCGCCCACCGTCGGTCCATCCCCTCTAGGAGAACGTCATGGGAGCTTCCAGCTCCGCTGTGCAAGACAGCGAACTCGGTGGCAGGACCTTGAAGAAGGTCTCGTACCGAATCCTCCCCTTCGTCCTGTTGTTGTATGTCTTCAACTACATGGACCGCACCAACATCAGTTATGCCCAGCTGGGTATGGCCGACGACCTCGGCATCTCCATCGCCGCGTTCGGGTCGGTCGCCTCGATCTTCTTCCTGGCGTACGTCATCTTCGAGATTCCCTCGAACATGGCCCTCAAGAAGTTCGGTGCCCGGCTCTGGCTGGCCCGGATCGCGATCACGTGGGGCATCGTCACGGTGGTGATGGGCTTCGTCAACAGCCTCACCCAGCTGTACGTCGCGCGCATCGCCCTGGGTATCGCCGAAGCAGGTCTGTTCCCCGGTCTGCTGCTG
>NZ_JBAQEO010000485.1:0-2013 GCF_049286785.1 Rhodococcus sp. (in: high G+C Gram-positive bacteria)
CCATCCCACACCCGCGGACAGATCGTGGCCGCCCTGCGCCTACTCGAACGCAAAATGGTCACCCTCCCCCCCAAGAAGCATGGGAACATCCCGCTATGACCGCGATCACCGAGGAAGCAGTGCGCACCGACACCAGTCCGGACGAGTCGATTCCCGAGGATGCGACAGTGGACGGTTCCGCGGTGGATGCCGTGCGGCCTTCGGACACCACCGAACAGGCCGGTGCGAACGCACCCGCGAGCACCGAGAGTGAGTCCTTCCTGAAGGTGCTGAAGGGGTCACCCAGCGACGAGGAAACCGCAGCGCTGATTGTCGTCCTCTCTGCTGCTGCGGCCGCAGCCGGTGGCAACGCACCCGGCTCGCACCTCCCGCCGGAATCGTGGGGCGACCCGACGCGCATGCACCGGGGTGCCGCCCCGTTCTCGCCGTACGCGTTCCCTAACGTGTCGTCGCATCAGCGTTGAATCGCCGGGAACGATGACCGTCCTCGTTCTCGCATCGGCCTCCCCGGCGCGGCTCGCTGTGCTGCGCAGCGCCGGGGTGGAACCGATCGTCCGAGTGTCCGATGTGGACGAGGACGCTCTCATCGCCGAACTCGGAACCGGCGCCGCACCCGAGCACGTCGTCACCGAGCTCGCCCGCGCCAAGGCGGACGATGTTCTGCCCACGCTCGCGCGGGACGGTATAGCCGATGCCGTGGTGGTCGGATGCGACTCGATGTTGCTGATGGACGGCCGACTTCAGGGCAAACCAGGCACGGTCGAGGTGGCACGGGCGCGGTGGGCGTCGATGGCCGGCCGAAGCGCCACCCTCCTCACCGGGCACAGCGTCCTTCGGATCGCCGACGGCGTGGTCACCGGTTACGCGCACGACCACAGTGCCACCGTGGTGCATTTCGCGCGTCCCTCGGCTACGGACCTGGACGCCTATCTCGCATCCGGCGAGCCACTCCAGGTCGCAGGAGCATTCACCCTCGACAGCCTCGGCGGCTGGTTCGTCGAGCGCATCGAAGGCGACCCATCCAGCGTGATCGGGATCGGTCTGCCGCTCGTGCGCTCACTTCTCGAGAAGGTCGGAGTCGGTGTGGCCGAGTTGTGGGCCTGTTCGGTCGCCGCTCGCTGATTCGGCCGCGGCCGTTGTGTTCCGGCGCGGCAGGAACGTGGACGCCACTCCGATCGCTGCCGCCACCGCGGCGATGATCCAGAGGATTCGGCGCTCGGCCTGAAGAAATGCCTCTCCCGCAGCATTCCGGGTCGACTGCTGCGCGGCGACGACCGCAGAATGCGCAATCTCCCGACTCGCGGAATCGAGCTCGCCCCTGCCGGCCCCCAGGTTGCGGCACTCGTCCGGAACCTTCATCGGTGACGTCGAACCGAGTTGCTCGGTGGCGCACCGTACGAACGTCTCCTCTGCGCGGGGAATCACGCTCGCGGGCACGCCGGTTTCCGACAGGGTCGCGCTGAGCGCAGGCCGCTCGGCCTGTACGGCGTCCACGGACTGGGCCGCGACGAGGTTGAAGAAGACGACTCCGATGACCGCGAGCCCGATCGAGCTGCCGACCTGCTGAACCGTCGGCAGCAGACCCGAGACCGATCCTGCCTTCCGCGGGTCCACCGTCGCGAGGATCGCGGTCTGCAGGGGCGCAACGAACAGCCCGAGACCGGCTCCGCCGACGAGCAGGGGGCCGGCCAGTGCCCAGAATTGCGGATCGGTTCCTTCGTGCTGGAGTTGCGCCGCCAGGACCACCAGCGAGATCGAGAACAGAGCCATCCCCGCGGGCAGCACCAGGTTGACGATCCGCCTGTACACGGCGGCCGAGGCGAGAGCGGCAAGGCCGGTTCCGAGTGCCCACGGCAGTGTCATCACACCCGCCCTCAGCGGCGTGAATCCGAACCCGAACTGCAGGGTGAGCGCGATGGTGAAGATCAACGAGGTCAGCGTGCCGAAGAAGACGAAGGCGATACCCGCACCCACGGTGAACGCCCGGTCGGTGAACAGTTCGAGGCGCAGAAC
>NZ_JBAQEO010000486.1:0-2144 GCF_049286785.1 Rhodococcus sp. (in: high G+C Gram-positive bacteria)
GCATTGGCCGTCCCCGCCGCCCCGACTCCGATCACAGCCACCGCCGCTGTTGCGGCCATCCTGCTCAGTACCTTCATGCCGGTCTCCTCTTCCGTGCCGATCAGGCGTTCAAGCCAGCAACGACGGCATCAGCGAACGCTGTTGCCTGAGCGATCACCGGTGCTGCTGCACCCGCCGCATCCGCCCCGGCCTGCTCTACTGCCGCAACGACCTGGTCGCCGCCCGGCTGCGCCAGCGCCGCCTGGCGGACCCGCGGGGCCGCCTGCTCGACGTACGCCGGGGCCGTTTCAGCGAAATCGCTTGCCTGTTCGACAACTTCGCTGCCACCAGGGAACTGTTCGACCTGCTCGACGATCGCAACCGTCTGCGCCGTGACCGCGTCGGTATCGACCGGCGGAGGTGTCCACGGCGGAGCCGGAGCGGTTTCTGGGGCCTGCTCCGGGGCAGGCTGCGGCGCCGGTTCCTCGATAATGAGGTCCTGGCCACCGAAGACGGTGGCACCGGCCAGCGCCCCAGCGGCGCCACCCACCCCAGCACCGAGCAAGAAGGCGGGCCCGCCGAGCGCGGCCGCGCCGACTCCGGCACCGATCGCCGCGCCCGGACCCACACCCCAACCACCGGTCGGAGCGGTCACACCGGCACCGATACCAGCCCCGATACCGGCACCGAGACCAGCCCCGACAACAGCGGCAGGCGCAGCCAGACCGACACCGACGATCCCAGCGCCAAGCAGGCCGCCGGCGATCGCGCCGCCGGCGACACGGTCCGCTTGCGGCGCATTCACACCCGCATTGATCAGCGTGTTACCTGCGTCGGCCTGGACCGCGGCGATCGTGTTCGTGATCCGATCCCGGTCCTCATCCGGCATCCACGGCGGCTGCTGGATCAACCCGACACCAGTGAAGATGTAGCCCTCCGGTGCATCGACCGGAGCGATGATCTTCCGCCGCACCATCGGAACTGGAGGTGCAGTCGGAGCCGGTGCGGGATCGGCCGGTGGTTCAGTCCACTGCGTACCCGGATTCTCCGCGTGGGGCTCCTGATACGGGGCGGGCTCGTAGTAGGCCTGCGGATAGGTCGGCTCCGTGTAGATCGGTGCCTCGACATACTGATTCCCGTTCTGGAAATCTTCGTAAGACCGGCCCGGAGAAGCTGCCACTTCCGGCGAGGGCTGATACCCGGCCAGATACTCACGCTGAGGTGAAGACGTGCCAGGCTGGCTCCCGCCACCCGTCCCAGGTTGGCTCCCGGCACCGGTGCCCGGTTGCGTCGGAGCGGCCTGCGCTACACCCGCGCACGCCAAGCACAACGCCACCGGGATCGCGCACCACACCGTTGCCCGCTCCATCTTCTGGCGGTGCCGACCGCCACTGGGTCGACGAGATTCACTCATGACAGCTCGCTCTCTCTCAAAGGGAAGCCACGGCGCGACGCATTCACCGCTGCCGATCCGCACCGAAGGCGCAGAAACATTGGATTAACAACAACTTTCGAGGGGACTCCCGGCGCTAGCTGACCGGACCGCTCTGGGACACGCTGTCCACAAGCCCCAAGCTGACAAGCTCTGGAGCGAGAGCATCAGGGCAGGAAGAACGGCAGTGGTTGATCTCACTGTGTCAGTTCAGAATTGGATCGTTCCCGGCGTGAAGACCAACGGCTGGCGCAGGTGAGTCGCAACCTGAGAGTGGCCAAGCGGGCACGCCGGATACCCAGGGATCGTGACGCCTGCACAAACTCGGCCAGGCCAGCGGCCTGGACATTGATCGACGCGAAGGCGGTTCCATAGAGCACCGAGGCACTCTGGAGAGAGAGTGATGTGTGTGGCTGACCTCGGCGCCTGTAACGGGATCAGGTCACCCGTACGATTAGGTGTCAGTGCATAGGTTGCACTCGAATGCATCGAGTCCTCCAGGTGGGTATAGCAATAGCCCGCCAGGACTCGAGGTCCTGCGGGACGGTGAGCGCAGCGCGTTTGCCACTGCGGGTGAGAAGGAAGCCCAGGTGCGCGTCGGGACGCCAATCACGAGTCGCGCACCTGGGGTTCTCTTAGCCTGGATGCACCGATTCGGTTGGGTCGGTGAGCGTGTCGTAACGGCGAAATGCCCTGTCGTGGTGGAAGAATTGGACTTCTCACAGAACCTTTT
>NZ_JBAQEO010000487.1:0-2959 GCF_049286785.1 Rhodococcus sp. (in: high G+C Gram-positive bacteria)
AGCCGTGACTGGGTCAGCAGCGAATCGATCTCGGCATCGGGCTCGTCGGGCTCGGCGCATCCCGCGAGCACAGGAACGGCTGCAGCACCGAGGACGGAGGCGGCAGCGAGCCTGAACGCCGTGCGCCGGGACACGGCCGGACCCGACATCGGGGCTCGGAAGACGGTGGGCGTGAGCACCGGTCCATGGTGCCAGGTGGTGCAGCAAACCCGGGAATCGGCGGCGGCCTGGTCACACGAGCCCGTAAACAGGGCTACCCTTGGGTACTCGAACCCGTCACGACGGGTTCCTAGGCATGTGACGACCGACCTGGGACGTGCGTGCCCCACGCCCGCGAACGAAGCAAGACCGACCACAACTGAAACGCCGACGACAACTGAAACGAGGAGCATTCCCGATGCCGGTTCCATCCAAGGAGAGGGTGACGGAGCTCGTCTCCGATCTTCTGCAACGCCAAGGCTACGACTTGGAAGACGTTGTCATCACCTCGGCGGGAAAGCACAGTGCGGTGCGGGTCATGGTGGACAGCGACGCCGGTCTCGAGCTGGACGCGGTGGCCCGGTTGAGTCACGAGATTTCCGAGGCCTTCGATGCCGCGTCCGAATTCGGAGAATCGCCCTACGTCCTCGAAGTCACCTCACCGGGCATCGATCGCCCCCTCACCCACGAGCGGCACTGGCGGCGGGCACGTGGCCGCAAGGCGCGCATCGATCTCGAGAACGAGACCGTCGTCGGACGGATCGGAGAACTGGACGGTGATTCCGTCGCAGTGGTGATCGCGTCGCGATCCGGACCGGAGATCCGCACGATCGCCCTCTCTGATGTTGCGAAAGCTGTTGTGCAGGTAGAATTTTCGAAGCCGAACCCGCAGGAGTTGGAGCTCGCCGGGGGAATCCCCGAAGGGCGTGTCTCGCCGGCCGATGCGGCGCCGGAAGATGATGAAGAAGTAGAAGTAGAGGGGCTGGACAAGTGAATATCGACATTGCGGCATTGCGTGCGATAGAGGCGGACAAGGGCGTCTCCATCGAGACGGTCATCTCGACCATCCAGACGGCGTTGCTCACCGCCTACCGGCACACGGAAGGGCATCAGCCGCACGCGCGGATCGATGTCGACACCAAGAGCGGTACTGTCCGAGTGATGGCGCACGACGTCGACTCCGACGGCAACATGATCGGCGCGGAGTGGGACGACACCCCCGAGGGCTTCGGCCGGATCGCCGCGACCACCGCGCGTCAGGTCATCCTCCAGCGTCTGCGTGATGCGGAGCACGAACGGAGCTTCGGAGAGTTCTCCACCCACGAGGGCGAGATCGTCGGCGGCGTCATCCAGCGTGACACCCGCGCGAACGCACGCGGCATGGTCGTGGTCCACATCGGCAGCGAGGCCACCGGAGCCGAGGGGTTGATCCCGCCCGCGGAACAAGTGCCCGGCGAGAACTACGAGCACGGTGAACGCATCAAGTGCTATGTCGTCGGCGTCGCCCGTGGTCAGCGCGGACCGCAGATCACGCTGTCGCGCACCCACCCGAACCTCGTCCGCAAATTGTTCGCTCTCGAGGTGCCCGAGATCGCGGACGGCTCGGTCGAGATCATCGCCGTGGCGCGCGAGGCCGGTCACCGTTCCAAGATCGCCGTGAAGTCCCGGGTTCCGGGTCTCAACGCGAAGGGTGCTTGCATCGGCCCGATGGGGCAGCGGGTGCGGAACGTGATGAGCGAATTGGCCGGGGAAAAGATCGACATCATCGATTTCGACGAAGACCCGGCGAAATTCGTCGGCAACGCACTCTCCCCGTCGAAAGTGGTCTCCGTCACGGTGGTCGACCCGGAGGCACGTGCTGCACGTGTCGTCGTCCCCGACTACCAACTGTCCCTCGCGATCGGCAAGGAAGGGCAAAATGCCCGTCTCGCCGCACGCTTGACCGGCTGGCGCATCGATATCCGCAGTGACGCGGTACCCACCCCGGAGTCGGCAGGCGGAGCCGCTACGACCAGTGGATAAACATGGAATGCGGAGATCGGGGCGAGTCGGCGGTAGAGTGGTCGATGGGTCAGCGTGAGCTTCCCGATCCCATGCCCGTCCGTGCCGGTTCTCCGGTGCGAACTTGCGTAGGATGTAGAGAGCGCGCGCTGGCTGTCGATCTGCTGAGGGTCGTGGTAAGCGAGAGCGGGCCGGAAGGTCACGTACTCGCCCCGGACCCGGGGCGAAGGCTTCCCGGACGAGGTGCGTGGTTGCACCCCGTCCAGGCTTGCTTGGATCTTGCGGAACGACGTCGAGCATTCGGCAGAGCACTGCGAGTGTCCGGGAATGTGGACACGTCCGAGGTTGTTGGATGGGTCAGTCGATGACTCGGCGGGCAGCACGGCGCAGTACTCGACCACGTGGTACGAAACATGTGAACGAAACACCGTGAACGAAACGCGCAGAGTAGTACCTCTCGAACAGAACAGGCACAAGCACTCATGAGCACACCGTGAAGCACCAGCGATGATCGTCCATCGGAGATAACCCGAGGTCGTGCGGACCCCTCTCAGAGGAGCCTCCTGCCCGACCTCACCAGTGAGGAGAGCAGTGGCAGGCAAGGCCCGCGTACACGAGTTGGCAAAAGAACTCGGTGTTACAAGTAAAGAACTACTCGCAACGCTCAAAGAGCAGGGCGAGTTCGTGAAGTCCGCGTCCTCCACAGTGGAGGCACCGGTCGCTCGTCGTCTGCGGGAATCGTTCCCGTCAGCGAAATCCCAGTCCGCGGGTGACTCCGCGGCGCGTCCCGCTGTCAAACCCGGCGGACCCAACGGCACGGGCGTTCCGGCGGGCGCAGCCAAGCCAGGCGGACCGCGTCCCGGCCCCAGGCCGGCAGTTCCGGCTGCACCGGCGAGTCCCGCACCGGCAGCTCCGGCTGCCGAGGTCGCACCCGCGGCCACCAGTGAGGCGCAGGTGCCTGCTCCGGTAGCACCCACAC
>NZ_JBAQEO010000488.1:0-4803 GCF_049286785.1 Rhodococcus sp. (in: high G+C Gram-positive bacteria)
GTGCAAGCAGCACGGCGCGCCTCCGCCGGCATTCGAGGAACGGCAGGGTTTTCTGATCGTCACATTCAAAGCGCAGTTGGTCGCCGGCGGGGCGGCGGGAACTTCAAGGAACGGGTCTGGGGACCAAGTCACCGCACAAGTCACCGCACAAGTGACCGTAGAAGTCACCGCACAAGTGGCGGCGTTCTGCCGCGAACCTCAACCGGCGAAGGCCATCATGTCCGAACTGGGGCTCAAGCACTGGAAGACCTTCCAGACGAACTATCTTGCGCCCTTGATGGCCAAGGGTATTCTGGAACGGACCATCCCCGGCAAGCCACGAAGCCGGATGCAACGCTACAAGACGACGGAGGCGGGAATGGCCGCGTTGAAAGAGCCGGGGCGTGAATCATGAAGCGGCTCGACGACAGATCTGGGACTTTGGTGAAGCAGTGCGGGTCGAAGAAGGCGGCCTGACAGGCCGATGATGCAGGCGGTCGTCTGCGGTGCCTGAAACTTATCGGCGATGCGGCCAGAAGGATCAGTGATGGACTCCAAGGCGATGCCAGTTGTGTTCACGCCGGACAACGAGCCGTATCTCGGGCGGAATCTGCTGTTCCATTATGACCAGATCATAAGCTCCGTTATGGAGCAGAATTCCGTCACTGCACCTACGACCCATGGCCGCCCGCTTACCGATCATCAGCGGATGGCGTGCCAGGTCATCCCTCAGGCGCTCAGCATCACGCTGTCGATTCGGGAGCTCATTCGGCAAGGCTATCTGTTCGGCGCGCATGTCCTCGTGAGGGCTTTGGTGGAGCGTGCGGCCATCCTGCTTTACCTCCACCTGTACCCGGAGGAGATCGACCGCTGGAAGTGTGGCTGGCATCAGCAAGACGCGCCCAGCCTTGCGAAGATGTTCGACGCTATCCAATCCAAACAGAAACGCGAAACTCCGGTTCGCGGGCGCGATCTGACAGCATCCATGAACAGTCTGTCGCACGCGAAGCCCGATTCCGCTCCTTGGAACTTGGTTTCGATGGGCGAGAAAGGACTTGGTCACGCCGTGTCGAAGATCCTGAACCGTCCTGAGCTATGTGACGATCTCTGTGCAAACGTAATTCCGTGGGTCGTCGTCGTTCAAGGAATGATGGCGGCATACTTTCCTAAGGAGCCAGCCTTCCAACATCAACCGGTTGCAACGGTCGGCGCTCCGCGCCGCCGCTGAACCTGAGCGCACCAAGACCAACCACGAGGTGGGCGTGCGAGAAGATCAGTCATGCAGTCACCCTGTGGACCCTCTCGAATGGCCGTTCTCACGATGACCGACCCGCATTATCACGGCCATCGCCAACGACTCCGTGAGCGCTTCATCCGGTCTGGATTCGAAGGCTTCAACGACTACGAGGTCGTCGAATTGCTGCTCACCCTCGCCATCCCGCGCTCGGACGTCAAGCAGGCCGCGAAGTCGTTGATTGCGCATTTTGGGAACCTCAGGGGCATCCTGGATGCCCCGCTTGAAGAGTTGCAGAAGGTCAAGGGCATCGGGTCGGTCGCGCCGGTTGCGCTCCGGATCATCCGTGCGGCGGCGGCGCTCTACCTCCAACAGTCGGCCGAAGGCTCGGAGTCCATGGCCGACCCCGACCGGCTATCGGCCTTCTGGCGCATGCGTATCGGCGCGCTGAGCGACGAGGTGTTCGAGGTGGCCTATCTCGACACCGGCTACCGCCTGCTCCGCGACGGCGTGGACCGGCTTGAAGAAGGGACGATCGACCGAGCCACCGTGTACCCCCGCCGAGTCGTGGAGTATGCCATCAAGCGCGGAGCCGCCGCGCTGGTCCTCGCTCACAACCATCCGAACGGCCACGTGCAGCCGAGCGAGCAGGACAAGACTCTCACTCGCGCGCTCGTCCTTGCGGCGGAGACCGTTCATCTCAAGATCCTCGACCACCTGATCGTCTCGCCCGACGAGGTATTCAGCTTTCGGAAGGCTGGGCTGCTGTGACCATCGCGCCCGCCATCCTCGAACACTACCCGGACCTGAACGATGCGCAGCGCGAGGTCGTCGCGCATGTGGAGGGCCCGTTGCTCGTAGTGGCCGGGCCCGGATCGGGCAAGACCTACAGCATCGTACTGCGCGCGCTCAACCTGCTTCTCTTGCAGAGAGCCACGGCGAAGGAGATCGTGCTCTGCACCTTCACCGAGAAGGCTGCGTTCGAGATGCGCGATCGCCTCTCTGCTGCCGCGCAGACGGTCGGCTACCGGGGCGATCTGTCGGAGCTGCGAGTTACGACCATCCACGGGTTGTGCAACCGCATCCTGACCCAGCACCGCCACCGGACAGAGCTCGGCAACAGCTATGAGACGCTGGATGAGCTGACGCAGCTCCTGTTCATCTTCGAGCACTTCAACGAGATCATCGGCCCCGAAGAGCTCGACCTCTACCTCGGCAAGTGGAAGACGCGCTGGACCGCGATCGAGGGCGCACGCGGCTACTTCGACAAGATCACTGAAGAGCTGGTCGATCCCGCGCGGCTGTCCGCCTCGCCCGATTCATTCACGCAAGGCATCGCCCGTGCCTATCGCGCCTATGAGACAGCCCTCTTCGCCAACAACCGCACCGACTTCGCTCACCTTCAGAGCATCGTGCACGGGCTTCTCCTACAGCCCGAGCACAGCGGCGTGCTCGAAAGCGAGATCCGTTACGTGCTGGTGGACGAGTACCAAGACACGAATTACGTCCAGGAGCAACTACTGCTAAAGCTCACCGAGCGGACCGGCAACCTTTGCGTCGTCGGCGACGAGGACCAGAGCCTGTACCGCTTCCGTGGCGCGACCGTTCGAAACATCCTCGAGTTTCCGAGCCGCTTCTCGGCATGTCCCATCGTTCGGCTCACCACGAACTACCGCTCCCACCGCGCCATCATCGAGCGCTACGACCGCTGGATGGCCTCGGCAGACTGGTCCAACCCGAACGGCGTGCCCTTTCGCTTCGACAAAACCATCGAGGCCGATCCGAACGGCGGGCATCCAGACTACCCGGCGGTCATCAGCATCTGGGGACGCGACGTGCGCGACGAGGCCGGTCGCTTTGCCGAAGTCGTCGAGTTCCTGAAGCGCAGTGCCGTCATCGAGGACTACAGCCAGGTGGCCCTGCTCCTGCACAGCGTGCGGGACGACCACAGCGGCTCGTACCTCGCAGCGCTTGAGGCGCGCGGTATCCCCGCCTTCTGCCCTCGTGCCCGCGCCTACTTCGAGAACGAGGAGATCCGGCTCATGGTCGCCTGCTTTGCCGTGCTCTTCGGCTGGCACGGCGACGGGCGAGGCCAGGTGGCAGGCGCCGTGGCCGAGCTCGGGCGCTACGTGGACCAGGGGATCGTCGAACTGGCGAAAGCTTACGCCGCTCCGCATCCGTTGGCGCGTGCGCTGCAAGCGTGGGTCGGTGAGATCGCGACCCTCGGCGAGGGCGAGTCCCTCGATTTTCGCCCGGCTGACTACTTCTACCGGCTGCTCGCCCTGGACCCTTTCGCCAAGGCGGTGAAGAACGAGAACGCCGCGCGCAACCTCGCGATCTTCTCCCAACTCCTGAATGTCTTTCAGAGCTACTACCACTACAGCGTCGTCACGCACCGCAACCGCGAGTTCCTGCGCTTCCACCTCTTCAACAGCTTCCTGCGGCTGCTGCACGACGGCGGCATCAACGAGTACGAAGACCCCGACCAGCCCTTCCCCAAGGGTCACGTGCAGGTGATGACCATCCACCAGGCAAAGGGCCTGGAGTTCCCCGTCGTCGTAGTGGGCAGCCTTAGCACACAGCTTTCGAGCGCGAAGGGGATCGACCGCGACCTCGGGGCCTTCTACCACCGCCCGCCCTTCGAGCCCGAGAGGCGGATCACGCTCTTCGACCGGATGCGCCTGCACTACGTCGCCTTCTCGCGGTCCCAGAAGGTGCTGGTCCTCACTGCGCACGAACCCCCCAAAAACCACTTCGCGCCCATCTGGCAGGGGCTTCCGCAGTGGCCCTACGTGCAGCAGGACCTGCTGGCGGCGCAGCGCTTCACATTGCGCGAGCGGATGCCCGTTAAGCGCGTCTACACCTTCACTGGTGACCTCAAGGTTTTCGAGACCTGCCCACGCCAGTACCGGTTCTTCCGCGAGTACGACTTTACGCCGTCGCGGTCCGCGATGATATTTTTCGGCCTCCTCGTCCATCAAACAATCGAAGAGATCCACCGCATTGCCCTCGACGGGCAGCTCGGCACCTTGGACGAGGCGCGCATATTAGAACTTGTCGACCGCACTTTCCGCTTCCTTTGCCTGAGCGATGTCCGGCCCATCGGTAGCTCTGCGCGGAAGTCGGCTTTCAAGCAGGTTATGAACTACTTCCGCCAGAATAATGACGAGATGCGGCGCGTAATCCAGACGGAAGTTGACGTTTCAATCGAGAAGGATGGTTACATTCTCGCGGGCAAGGTTGACTTGCTGCTCGGAACCGACGGCAAGCTGGAGTTGCTCGACTTCAAGACCTCAGAGCGGAGCACTGATCCGGGACTTCTTGCAACCTATGAGGATCAGTTATGTACCTACGCGCACATTCTTAAGAGGCGCCACGGCAAGCCTCCAGAGAGGCTGCTGCTGTACTGGACCGCCGAGACGGATAAGATGAACGCACTCATGGAGATGCCGTACAGGCCCGAAAATGTTGATGGAGCCGGTCGGCGTTTCGACGCGGCCGTCGCCAAGATTCAAGCCCGCGATTTTCGGGTACAGCACGTGCCGGAAAGAAAGGTCTGCAAGGAGTGCGACCTTAAGACCTTTTGCGCG
>NZ_JBAQEO010000489.1:0-2189 GCF_049286785.1 Rhodococcus sp. (in: high G+C Gram-positive bacteria)
GTGAAGGTGACCTTCTGCACCAAGGGATGGGCGACGAGAGCGGCACCGGCTTCGGTGTTGCCGGGCAGGATGTTGACCACGCCTGCCGGAATCCCGGCCTCGGCGACCAGTTCGGCGAACAATTCCCCGGTGAACGGTGTCAGCTCGGAGGGCTTCACGACTACGGTGTTGCCTGCAGCGAGAGCGGCGGGGATCTTCATCGCGAGGGAGATCAGCGGGCCGTTCCAGGTGATGATGACGCCGATGACTCCGTACGGCTGGTCGACGGTGTAAGCGAACTCGCTGTTGTTGGCGAAGGTGGACGTCACCTCGCTGGTGATCTTGTCTGCCCAGCCGGCGTAGTAGCGGGTCCACTCCACGGACTTACCGACCATGCCGGCGACGGCGGGGAGGGGCGTCCCGTTGTCGAATGCGCCCAGTCGGGCGAATTCGTCGGTGTTCTTCTCGATGAGGTCGGCAAGCACGAGCAGCAGGCGGCTGCGCTCGGCGGGCGGAGTGGTGCTCCAGATCCCGAAGGCGGCGTGCGCGGCTTCGACGGCGGTGTTCACCTCGCTGGCACCGGCAAGGGGAATCGTCGCGTCCACCTCGCCCGTGGCGGGGTCGATGTGGGCGTGCGTGCCTGCGGACCCGGTGTCGAGACGCTGGTCGCCGATGTGCAGATGGACCGACGGCCTGGTCAGGTCGAGGGCGGGCTTGCTGTCAGTGGTGGTGGTCATGTGATGTGCACCTTGATTCGGTCGTGGAACTGAGGGGATGAAATGCGGTGTCGGTCGAAGTCAGCGGATGGAGAACCCGGCGTCCACGGGAAGCGAGACTCCGGTGATCCATTTGGCCTTGTCGGAAACGAGGAACGAGATCGCGTCCGAGATGTCACCCGGTTGAAGAATGTCGATGGGCAGCGCGTTCTGCATGGTCGAGAGGGAGTTGTCGCCGCCGGCAGCGGCTTCCTCGGCGAGTCGGGCCATGGCGTCGTTCATCGTCATCCCGGACACCACACCGGTCGGATGGACGATGTTCACCCGAATGGAGTGTTCCGCCAGCGTGGCGGCCCACTGCTTGCACAGACCGACCAGTCCCCACTTCGACGCGGTGTACGCGTACGAGGCGACTGTGCTGTTGGCGACCGGTCGGACGCCCGCGGTCGATCCGGTCAGCACGATGGATCCACCTCGGCCCCCGGCGATGATGTGTGGAATCGCAGCACTGACCGTGTGCCACCCACCGGAGAGGTTGGTGTCGAGCACGTCCTGCCACAGCCGTGCGCGTTCGTCCTCGGGGCCGTCGGCGAACCGGACGATGCCTGCATTGGACAGAACGATGTCCAGGCGACCGAACTCCGCATGCCCCTGGTCGACTGCCGATTTCACAGCTGACGCATCGCGTACGTCGGTCTCGAAGGTGACAATGCGCCGTCCGAGTGCCTCGACTTCGCAGACAGTTTTCTCGAGGTCCTCGGGAGAGGCGTTCGGGTAGTCCATCGTCTCGATGTCCCGGCAGATGTCCAGCGCGATGATGTCGGCGCCCTCGCTCGCGAGGCGAATCGCATGCGAGCGACCCTGTCCGCGGGCTGCTCCCGTGATCAATGCGACCTTGCCCTCGAGGGGATTCGCGGAATCTGTCATCTTTCCTCCGTTTGTCAGTGGCGTTCTCCGACGCCTGTGCGATTGCGTCGGGAGACTGCTCGCCGCTTGCCTTGTGTCTCGACTCGCCGCCCTTCGCGGGCGTGTGACTCGGAGCACATCGGTATCGACGGTACAGCTTCGACATGCAATATGCAATATGCAATATGCAAAGCGTGGACTTCTGAACTCTCGCTCGGCGTGATCGGTCGGAATCGACGACCTTCGTGCCTGGGTGGCGGAGCGTCGTCCCGGACCGAGGCGCCTCGCTACGCCCCCGTCGCGTATCTCATTCCGGAATCTCAGTACCTCGTGACGGTCCCCCGAAAATGCGTGCGGGGTTCTGCGTCAGCAAGGCCTGCACCGTCTCCTTGGTGACGCCGTACCGCCCCAGCAAGTCCGTGAATTCGGTGACGAGGTAGACGAGCGGTGTCGGTGCGTCTGCGTCGAACTTCGACTTCGGGCCGATGTGCGCCGATACGGAATCCATCGAGAGGAAGATCCGATCCTGCAGGCCGGCGTCCAGCAGGCTGGCGATGAGCCCGGCGCGGACGGAGTCGGGCAAGAAGA
>NZ_JBAQEO010000490.1:0-6543 GCF_049286785.1 Rhodococcus sp. (in: high G+C Gram-positive bacteria)
CGCTTGTGGTTGTCGATAGAAGCGGGGCACGAGTAGTCACCGCATCCGCAGAAATGGCCTGCGTAGTAGTTTGTTGCGGCGTGATGGTCGTCGCCGTCCCGGTAGTCGTACTCACGTTCGTTGGTGACTTCGCTGCTCACAGTGGTGACCTTTCGTACGAGGCTGGGCTGCAACCCGTGCCCTGACAATTTTTTTCCGTTCTGGCAAAGGAGGTTCGGATCGGCGGATCAGGGCCTGGTGCAACCCCTGGGCAGAAAAGTTTCTCTGCGAGCGCAGCGAGTGCGGGTTGAGAAAGTTTTCTGAGCCGGAGGCCGGCGAAGCCGCCAGGGGTAGTTCCAGGACCGCCGTCGATCAGGATCGGAAGGCCAGAAAGGAAGACAAATCAATGCTCTTTCACAGGGCGGAGCGCAGCGGAGCTGTAGGGTCTCGAGACTCGTGTTCTCCAGAATCCGTATGTCTCATGAGACATACGGATTCTGGCGCCGAGGCTGGTCAGTGAGGGGAATGCGCCAGCGGGTGGACGCTGCCCCGACTGGCGCATGAGACGTCGCCTATCGGCTGAAGGAGTCGGCGTCAGGGCGTGGTGCGGTGGGCGTCGAGGACGACGAGTTGACCGCGGTGGTCGAGTTCTTGGCGTAGCAGTGTGTTGTCGTGATGCAGGGCGGCGATCGCGGTAGCCGCGGCGTCGAGTCGATGGGACAGTTGGGTGCATTCGCGGGTCTTGTCGGCGAGGGCGGCGCGCAAGGTGGTGATTTCGTCGCTCTTGCGGGCCTCGCCCGGGGTGAATCCGTCGCAGGCGGCGACGCGGGCGTCCCATTCGGACATGATCTGGGTGGCCCGGTTCATGGTGGCGCGGCTGACGTCGGCCTCTTTCCAGAGGTTGTCCTTGATCAACCTTCCGTCGGTGCGCTGCGGCCGCCCGGCCATCAGCCGATCCATGGCCTCGCGCAAGCGTTTGGCGGTGCCGGCAGACACTCCCTCCTCGGGCTGGGCCGCCTCTGCAGCCTCGGGGGTGGTGGTCACTCTTGCTCCTTGTCCGTTTGAGTTTTGCGGATGACAGTGTCGATATCGCCCAACTCGCGCTGCAGCACGGCTTTGCGGCAGGCCGACAGCCCTGGTGTGTCGATGAGGGTGAGCAGGGTTTGGCGCTCCGAGGCCCAGATCGGCACGTGCTCGGGGCCGATGACGCTGTTGGCGCATCGGTCCGGACGGCACCGGTCTTGCAGCGGTCCTTTGTGGCCTTCGGGAACGACGGCGTTTTCGAGACAGGCCGCGCCGACAGGGTTGTTCTCGTCCATTACGCAGTGGTTGAGAACGCCGAACCGGATGGAGAGCCGGGCTTTGCGCAGCATGGCCCGTTCGACGATCGCGTCGCCACCTCGAGCTTGCACCGTCTGTTGAATGCCGCTGAAGGCTTGCGTCATCCGTTCGGCGCCGGGACCGTAGCCGATCGGTTCCCCGGCCTTGTGGGCTCGGTAGAGGTCTTCCACTCGTCGGAACCTGGCCGCTTCGATAGCTGACTCCAAATGCTCGGCCCAGGAGCTGTCTGCGTTGGCGTAGCCCTGAGTCGAGCGATTGGCCAGCGCCCTGGACGCGATGTGTTTGAGCTGGATGCCCAGGGCGATCTCGCTGCCGGGGAACTGGTCCGTCAGCATCGCCATTGTCCGTCTGAACATGTGCGGTCGCGTTTTGCCGGGCGGAATCTTCTGCAATCCGGTCCCGGCGCTGGTGGTGTTGACGTGGGCGATGAACGCGTCCAGCATCTGGTGGCTGCGAGCGACATCGGCATCTGTTCTATGTATGGGCGGGAACAGCCGGTCGTGCCGTTCGGACAGCTGCTCGGCGATGATTACGGCTTCGGCGACCGGCGCGGTGATCCACCAGTGTTTGATCGGGAGATCCGGGTCGTGTTTGCCCTTGGTGGATTTGATCGCCGGTGTTCCGTAGTACTCGACGATCGAGCCGGGGGTGATTTCATGGATTTCCGAATCACGCATCATCGACAGACCCACGACCAGGATGAAGCAGGCGTTTCGGAGCATGCGACGTTCGTGTCCGATAGCGACGGGGTTGAGCCCTGGATGCCAGGGGGTGCTCGTGCCGTCGCCGCGCTGCACCAGGGCGAGGTCGTCGATGACGCCGGTCGTGGTGGGGTGACCGTCGGCGATCGCATGCTCAACTTGGGCGATTCGACGGCGGCCGACCGCTCGTCTCCCGTCGAAAATATTTGTCACACAAGAGGACTTCCAGCCCATCATCAACGTAAGCAGAGACCAATTCACCTCGCCGCTGCCCGGCTTCACGTGGTATGGCGTGATGTGGACCGGGATGGCGTTCGCGGGGTCGGCGAGCCATCTGCTCAGGCGTGCATCTTGATCATCGGCTGTGGTCGTCGCGTTGCCGACGAGCTCCTGGTGGCGCTGGTGCGCTCGCAGGATGTCGGGGGCGAAGGTGTGGACGTAGGTCCAGGCAGCCCGGATCAACGGAAACCATTGCTCCGGCGGAATCGCGGGAGTGGACACGACCGCGCCCGCAGGAGTTTGCGATGCTTCGCGGGCACTTTTGCCTGCCCACGGGTCGGTGCGCAGTCCTTGTCCGGTGAGGGCGGGACCGTATTGGTGCAGCATTTTCAAGGTGCCGATGTAGTGCCTGACGCTGCTGCCGGACAGCTGCTCGCGCAGGTCGCTGACAAGGCGACGGAGGTCGTTGTCCTGCCAAGAGGCCAGTTCCGTCGACAGCCCGTTCGCCTCGGCCCATCTGGCCAGCCGCCGGAGGTGGCTCAACTCGCTGATCACCGTGGACGGGTTCGCCGGTGTGGGTTTGAGGGAAAGCCCCGCCGTGATGACCGCCGGGTGCCGTGGGTTGAGCATGACCATGCTCAGTTCACGCGCCAACAGATTCCACGACGGCTCCGCTAATTCGTAGGAGAACACCAGCGTCCAGGCGGCCGCATAGAGCCGGGCCGGTCGGCGGATGACGCCGTTGAGATTCCATTCCCGGGCCTCGCCGAACTGCGGCACCTGCGCGTCGGCCAGCAGCGGGTGGGACCCGATGACGGGTTCATCAGCGTCGAAGGCGGTGCTGGACCGGTGGCTCGATCGTTGGATGCTCAACTGTCGAACTCCACGTTCGCGACCAGTGGCAGATGCAGAGCGGCCTGACCGGCCTCGATGTGCTTGCGGGCCAACGCTTTCTCCTCGTCCGTGCGGTCGGCCAGGACCGCGTGGAGGTTGGTGTGGGTTTGTCCCCATAGCTGACCGAAGTGCTGCGGGGACAGTCGCAGCCGGAGCCGGTCGAGGTGGTCGGCGAACAGCAGAAGCTGGGGCAGGTCGCTGGGCAGGATCCAGGCGTTGCGGCATTCCAGACAACGCAGGGGCGCCACCGGGCAAAGCTCTCCCGACCGGCCGTAGGGCGAGTTGTGGGGGTCGGCGCACTGGGTCAGTCCCATGTCCAGCGCGCCCCGGCGGATGTCCTCGGCTTGCCGCGGGCTCAGGCCCAAGGTCTGCGCCTGATCGGGGGCATCGAGCACCTCGGTGGAGGTGGTCAGCACGGTCGGTCCCTCCAACGCCTTGGTGAACCAATGGTCCTGGGCGGTGGCGATCACCTGGCCGGACATCACGCGCAGGGTCGTGCCCTGCGCGTAGTGGCCCCGGAACACCTCCTCGTGGTGGTCGTTGGCCGTGTCGGCGATGCGGCCACCGAAGGCGATGGCCTTCTCCACCTTCGTGGATTTACGCAGTCGACGAATATCGGGCGCCCCGTCGACCGTCACGTCCGCGGCGGCCAGCCAGTTCACGAAGCGGGACCGGGGAAGGTTGTAGTCCCATCGCGCGATGCGCAGCTCGTAGTCGGCCGTGACCGACGCTGCCAGGAACAGTCGTCGTTCGTCCGGTGCTCGTAGCCGGGCCTGCTCGGTGACGTGCATGAGACGCCGGATGATCGCACCGACTTCGCGGTGCGGCCGGTCGGTGAAGTCGACCGGCTCGCGGACCGTCGTTTCCGGAACGGTCTCGGTGCCGAAGGTGCGGTGCCGCACCTTCTGAGCCCGCTGCTTGGTCAGGGTCAATCGAACGCCCGAGGGCAGGAACTCGACATCCTCCCCGGTCAAGGCGGTGACCTCCTCGGATGTGTGCCCCGTGGCCGCCACCAGCAACACACGGTAGGCATGCAGATCGAGGTGACCGGGATAGAGCCGACGCACCAGCCATCGCACGAGCATCCCCTTCGCCCGCGCCGGAAAGACGGGCCGGTCGGGGCGTTCGATGCAGGCCCGCAACTCGGGCGGCCACCCATGGATCACCGGAAGGTTGTCGCGAATGTCGAGCGGGCTGACCTGCTGACGAGCCAGGCCCCAGAGCAGATTGGCCACGCTGGTCCAACCGTGCTCGGCCGGGTCGCGGCCCTGAGCGGCCCACGCCCACCCCTCGGAAAGGCGAGAGTCCAGCTCATTCGCCCAAGTCCACGCCGCGCGGACGACGGCGCGTTTGTCCTTGCGGGAGAACTCGTCGACTTCCTGCGTGCTGCCCGCCGCCACCCCGACCTCGCCGTCGACCAGACGACGCAGATGCGGGGCCACCGGTCGCTGATCGTGTTGTGCGCGTCGGGCGATCAGTGCCCGCACCATCGCCGCCAGGGTGGACGGCGTCGTCGAGCCCGCCCGATAATCGGCGGGAAGGGTTCGTTCCCACTCGGCCAACACGGCCGCGATATCGGGGTGCTGCTTGGCCAGGCTGGCCTCGCGCGCGTCCTCGGCGAGCAGGAAGTCGACCTTCATACAGAAATTGCGTATCGCTCGACGGCCCACGGCGGCCGACCCGCCCGAGATCCTGCTGATCTCGGCGTAGTCGACCCACTCGTCGGCCAGCTCCCCAGCCAACGCGGCGCACCGAAACCCGGCAGGGTCCAACGGGATCTCCCGCGGCACGCCGGTCCGGTCCGGTGCCCGCACCACGCGGATGCCGATCCGGTCGACCGGAGCCTCCGGCTCGGCGACCGCAGCGAAGTCGTGTTGGTGGTCGCCCCGGCGAGGCATCAGCGCTCACCACCCTCGACCAGCACGTGGCGGGCGATATCGGCGTAGGTGTCGCCTTCCTGCACCGTCCACTCGGAGAACGCGGCGTCCACCGCGTTCATCGGATCGTCGCTGTATTCCAGATAGGCATATGTCGTGGCGGGGCTCGAATGTCCAAGTCTCCGGCTGACGATCAACAACGGGTTGTGCTTGATATGACCGCCCAGGTAGGACATGTGGCGTCGACGCCGCGCCACCGCGTCCGGTTCGTCACCGTCCATCTGCTGTTCCAGATAGGACAGCAGCTGCAACGCGAACGTGTGCCTGGTGTCGTGCCATCTCCACCGCCGCCGCGGCAGCAACGGTGCACCGGGAGCATCGGCATGAACACGCATCCGCGCCCACGCGTCGCAGCGGATGCGATACCAGGATGAAGGCCCGAGCATCCGACCGCCGTGGCCGACGAACACCGCCAGCGGCTCGACGCCATCTTCATTCTCCCGCACGGTGATTCGCCGCAGTCCCGGCCCCATCGCGGACATCGCGAACGTCCGACGCCGACCGTCCAGGACACCGCGCAGCGTCCCGGCCTCGTGATCGATGTGGTCGACGACGAACAACTCCCGGCGTCGACGCGCCAGGGACTTCGACGAGGCGGCGACCAGTTCCGGACGCTCCACCAGCAGAAAGGTGTCCACCGCGTCCAACGCTCCGGTCGGCACGTAGATCTCGCGGTACTTGCCATACTTCGCGCAGGCCTGCACCGGGAACTGCACGGATTCGCCCGGTCGACGCCGCCCGACACCGAGCTCGGGCAGCAACACCGTCGACCACTCCTCCGGACGCATCCCGGTGCACAACGCCAAGTCGGCGGCGGCCCGACTACGGAGCGGCGCTCGACCACGGAACACCGTGCTGACCTGTGAGTCCGGCAACTGCCCACCCAGGCCGACGTCGCGGAAGTAACGGTATTGCGGCAAGCTCATGTGCCGGATATCCATGCCCCGCCGCAGTCGGGGCGCCAGCGGATTGCGTCCCTTGTGCGTCATCCGCAGCGGTAGGTGACGCAGGTAGCCGTGCTCGACCAGCCATCGGTAGAGCTGGTTGAGCAACTGGGCCTCCTTCCCCCACGTCGCATCGCCGACCGGCTTGTCCTGCACCTGTGTGCGCAGAACGCGGTACGCCCTGAAGTCCGACTCGGTCGCTTCGAGCAGGCCCCGGTCGCGGGACCGTAGGAAGTGGACGAACCGCCGCACGATGTAGGCATACTCGCGCAGCGTCTTGGCGTCCTTCTCCTCGTAGACCAGATGTCGGAACCACGAGCACAACGGCTCGACAGGCCGCATCGTCAGCTCGTCGAGGAACACCGGTGTCCCGGCCGGGATCGCTCGATACTCGAGCAGCCGAACCACGCCGGCCGAGTCCACACCGTGGCCGTCCAGGTGCGTACGAAGCAACGACGGATCCACAAACGACAGGAACACCCAATCCTCCTCCGAGACGACGGAGGACATAGATACACGAGCGCTACG
>NZ_JBAQEO010000491.1:0-14935 GCF_049286785.1 Rhodococcus sp. (in: high G+C Gram-positive bacteria)
CCGCGTCCGTGAGGATCGGTCTGGGGTGGCCCGATGACGAGTGTCGGCAGGTGGTGCCGGGTGCTTCGCTCAGGCGAGGGCGCGCTCGTCGTCCCTACCGTCGAGTTGCTCGGCGTAGCGGACGAGGGCGTCGGTGGTGCGTTCGATGTGCTCGCGCAGTGCCTGGGTCGCGCCTGCTTCGTCGCGTGCGACAGTGAGCTCGGCGATGGTCTTGTGCTCGGCGGCGAGGTCGCGGGTGGCGTCGCGGGCGAACTCCTGGGACCAGTGCTGGTAAAGCTCCGCACAGTCGCGCAGGCCGGTGGCGATAGCCGCGAGCCGTGAGCTGCCGCAGCCGACGAGCAGGGTGTGGTGGAAGTCGCGGTGGACGATGGTGAAGGCCGGGTCGACGTGCCCTTCGCGGGTCATCATGGGCGTGTGGGCCAGCGCATGGTGCGTGGCAATGACCGAACCCTCCCAGGCCAGGTCGCCGTTCTTGATCGACTCCGCGAGTGCCATGGTCTCGATCAGAACACGGGTGCGCGTCAGGTCCTGCAGGTCGTCGATCGTGAGCGTCGCGACAGCGAAGCCGCGCTGGGGTGTCGCCTCGACGAGGCCCTCGCCGGCCAGTCGGATCACGGCCTCCCGGACGACGGAGAGGCTCACGCCGTACTGCTCGGTGAAGTCGTTCATCTTGAGCTTGCTCCCAGGCGCCAGCTCGCCGCCGAGGAGGCTGGCGCGGATGCGGTCGTAGACCTCCTGGACGCGGGTGGGCTTCGCGGGAGCGCTTGTCATGCGGTCAGTCTACGGGAACCGAACAGAAATATCGGTACGGACAAATAAAATCGATTTTTCGTTGACACATCGATGAGACCTGGCGCACACTGTGATCTACGCGATACACCTGGCAGGACCGCAGCGCCGGACCGTCAACACCCTCTCGCCTACTCACCGTCCGTCCCGATAAAGGAGACATTCCATGACTGACATCCAGGTTCCCGTTCTCATCGTGGGCGGCGGTGGCGCCGGTCTCACCGCATCGATGGCGCTGTCCAACCTCGGCGTCGACTCGCTGCTGGTGAACGCCCTGCCGACCACCTCGACGCTGCCGAAGGCCCACGTGCTCAATCAGCGCGCGATGGAGATCTTCACCGAGGTGGGTGTGGCTCCCGAGATCTACAAGCGCAGCACCCCTGCGGCCAACATGCGGGCGACCGGTTGGTATGCCGGCCTGGCCGGCGCCCACGACGGCTACGGCCGCAAGCTGGGCGAGCTCGAGGCGTGGGGCGGCAGCTACACCGATCCCGACTACGTGGCGGCGAGTCCCTGCCGTACCTGCAACCTGCCGCAAATCCGGCTCGAGCCAGTCCTGAAGGAGCACGCCGAGAAGCTGAACCCAGGTGGGGTCCGGTTCAACCACGAGCTCATCGATCTGGTCCAGGACGCTGACGGCGTGACCGCGACCGTCCGGGACAAGGACGCCGACACGACCTACCAGGTGCGCTCGCAGTACCTGATCGCTGCCGACGGCGGCCGGACGGTCGGCAAGCTCGTCGGGGTGGAGATGAACGGCCCGCGGGACATCATGAAGATGGTGTCGATCCACATGACCGCGGACCTCTCGCCGTGGGCCACCGACGACGACGTGCTGATCCGCTGGCTGGTCAACCCCGACTTCGGCGGCTCGTGGAGCGGGGTGCTCGTCCCGATGGGGCCCGACCACTGGGGCCCGGCATCGGAGGAGTGGGTCTTCCACATGCAGTACGCCACCGACGACCCGGACGCCATGCAGGAGGAGAAGGTCCTCGCTCGCATGCGCGCCACGCTCGGCCTTCCGCCCGAGCTCGTGCCGACGGTGCACCGGATCAGCCAGTGGGTGATGGAGGGTGTCATCGCGGACAAGTTCCGTGAGGGCCGGGTGTTCTTCGCCGGCGACGCCGCGCACCGTCACCCCCCGACGGGCGGCCTGGGCCTGACCTCGGCGATCCACGACGTCTACAACCTGAGCTGGAAGCTGGCCGCCGTCCTGGGCGGCCGCGCCGGCGACGGCCTGCTGTCCACTTACGAGGCCGAGCGCAAGCCCGTCGACCAGAACAACATCGACAACGCGATCGCCAACGCGATGAACCACTTCACGATCGACCAGGCCCTCAACCTGTCGCCCGAGAAGACCCCGGAGGAGAACTGGGCCGAGCTCGCCCCGCTGTGGCATGACGTCCCGGAGTCGGCGGCCAAGCGGCACGCCCTCAACCGGGCGATCGGCTCGCAGACCATGGAGTTCCGCCACCACAACGTCGAGTTCGGCTACCGCTACGACTCCACCGCCATCGTGTCGGACGGGAGCCCGGAGTACGTGCCGCTCGACCCGGTCCGCCTCTACGAGCCCAGCACCAAGCCGGGCCACCCGATGCCGCACGCGTTCGTGGAGCGTCAGGGCGAGCGGATCCCGCTCGGCACCCTCGTCCACGGCGGCAAGTTCCTGCTCCTCGCCGGCGAGGAGGGCCACGCCTGGGTCGAGGCCGCCGACAAGCTCGCAGCCGAGATCGACCTCCCGCTGGTCGCCGGTACCGTCGGCGTCCTCGACTCCGACTTCGTCGACGTGCGCTGCGCCTGGTTGAAGAACCGCGGCATCTCCTCCACCGGCGCCATCCTGGTGCGCCCCGACCGGTACGTCGCGTTCCGCTCGATCGACGGCGTCGCGGACCCGCACGCCGCGCTCGAGGACGCCCTGTCCCAGGTGCTCTCGACCGAGCTCCGCTGACCCCAGATCCCAACGAGGAGAATCCCCAATGCGTATCGCCAACCTCGCCGGACGGCTCGTCCTGGTCACCGACACCGGTGCCGTCGACGTCGAAGAGGCCAGCCGGGGCCAGTTCGGCCCCCACCCGTCGGCCATCTACAGCCAGTGGCCCGACTTCACCGCCTGGGCCGCGTCGGCCACCCTGCCCGCCGGTCAGCCCTTCGACGAGACTTCTCTCGGTGCGCCGGTCCCTGAGCCCGGTCAGGTGTTCGCGATCGGTCTGAACTACCGCGAGCACGCCACCGAGAGCGGGTTCGACTTTCCGGTCGAACCGCCGGTCTTCACCAAGTTCCGCACCTCGATCACCGGTCCGTACGGCGACCTCGCCCTACCGGGTGACACCGTCGACTGGGAGGCCGAGTTGGTCGTCGTCATCGGCCGCGAGGCCCACCACGTCGCCGCGGCCGACGCGTGGGACTACGTCGCCGGCCTGACCGTCGGGCAGGACTATTCCGAGCGCACGCGGCAACTCGTCGCGCCCGCACCGCAGTTCAGCCTCGGCAAGTCGTTCCCCGGCTTCGCGCCGATCGGTCCAGTCGTCGTCACCCTCGACGAGCTGTCGGACCCCGGAGACCTGGAGATCGGCTGCAGCATCAACGGGGAGCAGGTCCAGAAGGCCCGCACCAGCGGCCTGATCTTCTCGGTCCCGGTCCTCATCGAGCGGCTCTCCGCGGTCCTGCCGCTGCAACCGGGCGACCTGATCTTCACCGGCACGCCCAGCGGTGTAGGCGGCGGACGGAACCCGAAGCGGTTCCTTGTCCCCGGCGAGGAGGTCGTCACCTGGATCGAGGGCATCGGCACGCTCCGTCAGCGATGTGTGCCCGGCACGCCGCATACCACCGCATCCGCCTCCTGAGACCTGACAGGGAAGGAGAGAGCACCATGGCTCTGCACCGCCTCACCTCGATCACCGTCGGCGTCCCCGATGTCGAGGAGACCGCCGCCTACTACACCGACTTCGGTCTCACGCCGCTCGGCGGAAACGCGTTCGCCACCACCGACGGCGGCGAGCAGTTCAAGCTCGCCCACGCACCCCACAGACGCCTCGTCGAGATCGGCATCGGCGCGGAGGACCCCCACGACCTCGACCGCATCGAGCGTCAGCTCCGCAACCTGGACCTGCCGGTCGAGCGGACCGCCGACGCGCTGGTCACAGAGGAGCCGATCGCCGGCTTCCGCGCCGTGATCTCGGTGGCGCCACCCATCGAGCAGCAGCGCACCGAGCCCACGCCGTACAACGGGCCCGGTCGGATCGACCGCGCCAACGTGCGGGCGCCGGGCATCGTGCGCGAGGGCCGGGTGACCCCGCGCAAGCTCGGTCACGTGGTCATCGGGTCCACCGATCAGGCCGCGACCCAGCGGTTCTTCACCGAGGGCATCGGGTTCAAGGTCAGCGATGTCGTCCCGTCCATCGCCGCGTTCATGCGCTGCTCGACCGACCACCACAACGTGCTGGTCCAGCAGGCGCCGGTGAACTTCCTGCACCACACCGCGTGGCAGGTCGAGGACATCGACGAGATCGGTCGCGGCGCGATGGCGATGCTCGAGGAGAACCCCGAGCGGCACGTCTGGGGCCTGGGACGCCACCACGTCGGATCCAACTTCTTCTGGTACCTCAAGGACCCGGCCGGCAACTTCTCCGAGTACTACTCCGACATCGACTGCATCGTTGACGACGCGCTCTGGGAGCCCGGCACCTGGGAAGGCGTGAAGGGCCTGTTCAACTGGGGCCCTCCCCCGCCACCGTCATTCCTCATGCCCGAGGACGTCGCCGCGATGATGACCGGGGCCCACAATGCCGGTTGATGACCCCGCACCCGCCCCCGTGCCGGCGTGGACCCCGACGCCGGAAGCCGCCGCCCGAACACAGATCAGCGCGTTCGGGCGGTGGCTGGCCGCCGAAGGACGCGGTGAGTTCGACGGCTACGAGGAGCTCTGGCGCTGGTCGACCACCGAACTCGAAGAGTTCTGGCAGGCGATCGCCGACTACTACGACGTTCGCTTCCGCCGGCAGGCAACGCGAGTGCTGGCCGACGACGCGATGCCGGGCGCGGTGTGGTTCCCCGGCGCCACGCTCAACTACGCCGACCAGGCGCTGCGCCACACCGGCGACCAGACCGCGATCGTCGCCGTCTCCGAAGGCGGGCACCGGCACGAGGTGACCCGCGACGAGCTCCGCGACCAGGTCGCCTCCCTCGCGCACTGGCTCCGGACCGAGGGCATCGGCCCGGGTGACCGTGTTGTCGGCTACCTCCCGAACATCACCGCCACCGTCGTCGCGTTCCTCGCCACGGCCGCGGTCGGTGCCACCTGGTCTGCCTGCTCACAGGAGTACTCGCCCGACGGCGCCGCCGACCGCCTCGGCCAGCTCGAACCCACCGTGCTGTTCATCGCCGACGGCTACCGCTACGCCGGCAAGGAGCACGACCGCTCCGCCCAGAACGACGAACTCCGGCGACTCCTGCCCTCGGTGCGGACCATCGTGTGGGTGCCGCACATCGGCGGCAGCCAACCAACCGGCACCGAGCACTTCGACACCCTCACCCAGGGCGACCACCTGCTCGAGACGACCCCGGTGCCGTTCGACCAGTCGCTGTGGGTGCTGTACTCCAGCGGCACCACCGGCCGACCCAAGGGCATCGTGCACGGCCACGGCGGCGTCACCCTCGAGCACCTCAAGTTCCTCGGGCTCCACCTCGACCTTGACGCCTCCTCCCGCTTCAGCTGGTACACCAGCACCAGCTGGATGATGTGGAACATCCAGGTCTCCGGCCTGCTCCTCGGCGCAACGATCGTGCTCTACGACGGCAGCCCCGGATGGCCACACCCCGGAGCCCTGTGGCAGCTGGCCGCCGACGAGCAGCTGACCTTCCTGGGCACCAGCGCCGCCTACCTGATTTCCGCCCACAAGGACGGCACCCACCTCGGCACGGCCTACGACCTCCAGCTGACCGGCCTCGGCAGCACCGGCTCACCACTGCCCGCCGGCACCGCCCAGTGGATCCACAACACCCTGCCCACGACCGTGCTCGCCGCCGCCAGCGGCGGCACCGACATCGTCTCCGGGTTCGCCGGCGGGGTACCCACCCTCCCCTCGTACCCCGGCGAGATGCAGGCCCGGTTGCTCGGAGTGGCCCTCGAAGCCTGGGACGGGCACGGACGACCCGTCACCGACGAGGTCGGCGAGCTGGTCGTCACCCGCCCGATGCCGTCCATGCCGCTGTACTTCTGGAACGACCCCGACGGAGCCCGCTACCGCGACGCCTACTTCTCCACCTACCCCGACGTGTGGCGCCACGGCGACTGGGTCACCGTAACCACCCGCGGCGGCGTCATCGTCCACGGCCGCTCCGACGCCACCATGAACCGGTACGGAGTCCGCATGGGCAGCGCCGAGATCTACGAAGTCGTCGACCAGCTCGAGGAAGTCGCGGACTCAGTCGTCGTCGGCGTCGAGGAATCCGACGGCGGCTATTGGATGCCCCTCTTCGTGGTGCTCGCCGACGGACACGACCTCGCCCCCGAGCTCGTCGACCGGATCCGCGGCCGGATCCGGTCCGAGGTCTCCCCCCGCCACGTGCCCGACGACGTCATCGCCGTGCCCGCCCTGCCCCACACCATGACCGGCAAACGGCTCGAGGTCCCCGTCAAGCGAGTCCTCCAGGGCGCCGCACTGTCCAGCGTCGCCAACCCGGCCGCTCTCGACGACGCTGACGCGCTCGCGCAGTTCGTCCCGATCGCAGCCCAACGGAAGGCGGCCCTGCACGCTGACATTCCTCGCGGAATCGAGCGCACCTCGTGACCGGCAGCCTGGGTCCCGCCAGCGATCCGACCGGCGCGACAAACAGCAACCCGCGATCGCCGAAGCGGTCGAGCCGCAACTGGTGAACCTGCGCGGTGTCTTCGGTCAGCTGTCGAACTCGCGGTGCTTCTTGCTGACTTGCCCTCGTCGGCGCTTTCGCCCCCAACCCTGGCCATTCCGCGGTCGGGACGGCGGACCCGTCGATCAAGCATGGCCGCTCCCGCGGTTGAGCGCACGAATGTCAGGGCCATCACCGACGCGGGGGGACCTTCGGCCCTGTGATGCCCCTGTCCAGAGGAGCCACGCTGGTACAGGAGGAGACGGAGATATTGATTCTCGTTGGGTATGCCAGCAAACACGGTGCCACCGCGGAGATCGCCGGACACATCGCGGAGATTCTCACGCTGGCAGGACAGCATGCCGAGTCTCGACCTGTTCAGCACCGGTCCGCTCGGCATCGACGCCAAAGGAGTGGACCTGCGCACGACCGCCGAGCCCAAGGAGATCCCCTGATGAGTGCGCCACCCGCACAACCGCCTGAACAGAGCTCTGCCGGTGCAGCCTTCAAGGAGGCTGACTCTCAACTGCTCATCGATCAGTTCCTGCCAACATGCGACGTCGCCGTCGTGCACGCCGACGTCTTCCGGGCACCGCCTGCCCAGTGCTACCTGGCCGCTCGCGAGCTGGACCTCTTTCAGGCCCCACTGATTCGGGCCCTGCTCGGCATCCGGGGACTGCCACAGCGTGTGGTAGGCACTCTGAGGGGACGCGGGACGACAACCACCCTCGACGCATCCCGACGTACGTTCCGGCTCGAGGACATGGTTGGTCTGGGTTGGATGCTGCTCGGCGAGACCCCGGGTGCGGAGATGGTCCTCGGCCAGGTGGGCCGCCCCTGGAAGGCGGTCGCGGCCTCCACCCAGGCACCGACCACCCCAGAGCAGTTCACGAGCTTCGATGAGCCCGGTTTCGCCAAGATCGCGACCAGCCTCAGGATCGATCCCTACGGGAACGACTCGTCAATCCTGACGATGGAAACACGAGTCGCCATCACCGACGACAAGAGCCGCCGCCGGTTCAGGCGCTACTGGCTGCTCATTGGTCCCTTCAGCTCTCTCATCCGTCGAATGGCGTTGCGCCTGCTTGCGACTGAGTTTCGCCGGTCGGCTCCTGGCCGGCCACACGATGGTGGAGTCGGATCGCGTGAAACCCACGTATCCGCAGATACCCCCCATATCTGAAGCCAGCTGCCTTCACCCGGCATCATGCCAATCCGTTGGCAATGCGGCTGAACGCGCGCGGCGTCGCCACCCTCCGGGCCTACCGTGAAAGTTCACGGCGAAGCAATCCGACAGGAGGCCGAGATGCAGTTGGTGACGATGGTGACCGATGTGGCGAAGGGCTTTGGCTCGCTGGTAGGAATTCGGAGCGGCACCGAAGAGCCTCGCTATGACGTCCAGGAGAAGACTCATGGCCTCGAGATCCGCCGGTACGGTCCGCGTATCGCTGCCGAGACCACGGTGCCCGGGGACGAGGAGAGTGCCCGTAACGCAGGATTCCGGCGCCTGGCCGGCTATATTTTCGGCGCCAACGTGAGTAAGTCGAAGATTGCGATGACCTCGCCGGTATCCCAGGCCGGCGGTCCGGGCGACTCGTGGGTCGTCCGGTTCTACATGCCGTCGCAATGGACGATGGACGCTCTGCCCACTCCCAAGGACCAGAACGTGGAACTCGTGGAGGTCCATGGCGAGACGGTGGCGGCGCTGCGTTTCACCGGCGACCGCAGCCACGGGGCGGTCGCTGCGCGTACCGCCGAACTGCTGCGCGTATTGGAGAACACCGCGTGGGTCCCGAACGGCGAACCCGTCGCCTGGTTCTACGATCCGCCCTGGACCATCCCGTTCCTCCGTCGCAATGAGGTGGTGGTCCCGGTAGCGGCTCGCGCGGCTAGTTCTGTCCGGTGAAGAATTGCGACAGACACACAGAACGCTTCCAGCTCCAGCACTTCGGTTGCGGGCGTGTGCCCGGTACGGGAGCCTTGTCCCCTTTGTCTGGGAAGTGACCCGAACGGGACCCGCCTCGGCGCGCTTTCAGGTGTGATTCGGGGGGTCGAACCCATATAGTCGACCCCGACTGTGTACGCCCTTCCTGTCGGGGGACGCATTCGCATGCGCCTGTGCAGGCTGGTGCGAACAAACAACATAGAAAGGCCTCCATGCGAAGCTCTGTCGCACGTCGTGCCGCGGTATTCGGCTCGGCCGCGTTGCTGTTCCTCGGCCCGTTGACCACGGTCGCGCAAGCCGACCCGGTCGAGCCGGGAGTCTCCGATCAGGCAGCGAAGTTGCCGGCCGAACTGGTCGACGCGCTGCAGCGTGATCTGAAGCTCAGCCCGGATCAGTATCTGGAGCATTCGGAGCTGGGCCAGAAGCTCGCCGAGTTCGCCGAGATCGCGCGTATCCAGTTTCCCGAGGTCTTCGCCGGTACATGGCTGGACGAGGCGGGCAACCCGATCGTCGGACTCGCCGAGGGCGCGGAGAAGGACGCGGCCGTGGAGGCCGCGAGCGACGCCGGCTTCCAGGTCAAGGATGTGGCCCAGAGCGAGGGCAACCTGAAGGCGCAGCTCGAGTCGCTCGACCGCTGGCTGGACACGCAGCCTCCCGCGGTGGCGGATCTGATCCGTGGCGTAACCATCGACATCGTGGGTAACGGCCTGGTGCTCCGCGCCGACGATGCCGGCGGGTTGCAGCTCCCCGACTTCCTGCGGGGCGCTCGCGTCGTCGAGTCGCCGGCCACCCTGGCACCGCAGCCGTCCACCGATCTGGCACCCATCGCCGAGGTCATGCCCGCGGATGCCCTGATGGGTGGCGACGCCTACGGCTCACTCGGCGACGGCATCGGACTGCGCTGCTCACTCGGATTCAACGCCACCGACAACTCCGGTCGCCCGGTGAACATCACCGCCGGGCATTGCGATCCGAATCGCGCCGCGGCCGGCAGCTCCGAGGCGTCGGAGGCCTTCGCGTTGGCACGAGGTGGCACGGGACCGCGGCTGGGCACCTTTGCCAAGACCAGCCTCGATTTCCACGACTACGCGCTGATCCGCGCAGACGACGGCGCCGCCCACCGGTTCGAGAACAACGGCGTCCGGGTTCCCGGAGCGGCCCCCCTCTCCATCACCGGAACGGCCGACCCCGTCGTGGGCGCTCCCGTCTGCAAGTCGGGCCTGACCACCGGATTCACCTGCGGACTGGTCAAGTCCGTCGGCCAGACGGTGGAAGTGGGCGAGCGCGTTCTGTCCGACAGCTTCTCGACCAGCATCTGCGCTCTGCAGGGAGACAGCGGCGGAACGATCGTCACCGGCACCCGTGCACTGGGTATTTCCAGCGCCTCGAATGTGGGCCAGTACCCGCTGTGCCAGATCGCCGACGTAGCCACCTTCGTGATCGGTGAGAGTCCGGAACTGTTCGCCACCCCGATCAACGCTGTGCTCGGCGACAATCCGGGTCTGCGGATCCGCACCTCGTAAACCCACAGCTCAACGGCCCGCCCCCGACCGGAGGCGGGCCGTTGTCGTACGCCGGGTCGCCCGAAAAAACATTGCAGTACCGCATTTTTGCGCTACTGTACATTTCATACTTCTATCGGGGGACAGCGATGACAGCCGAATTGAGACCTTCACTGCGCGAACGGAAACGCGAGCAGACCTGGACCGCGCTCCACGAGGCCGCGGCCACTGCCGCGCTCGAACACGAACGGCTGGCGGACGTGACGGTCGACGCCATCGCCGACAAGGCCGGAGTCTCTCCGCGCACCTTCTTCAACTACTTCCCGACGAAGGAGGACGCGGTCCTGGGGTTGCGAACCCCCTCGATCGGCGAGGAGATCGCCGCAGCGTTCACAATCGACGACGACGACGACCTCGTCGAGAAGGTCACCTTCGTCCTCTTCCAGGTCTTCCGGACGAGCAGTGGCGCGTCGCGCGATCGCCGTGCGGAGTTGACGCGCCGGCATCCGGAGCTGATCCGCAAGCGCATGGAGCATATGGAGGGCGTTCAGCAGATCGTCGCGGCTCTCGTGGCCGACCGGCTTTCCGCCGGCACACGCCTGCAGCTGGCCGAGCAGGGCTTCGACGTCGCCGACGCCGCCCAGATGATCGTGGCCGCAGCAGGATCGGTGCTGCGAACATCGATGCGCACCATGCTCGCCGCCTCCCCGACGTCGGACGAGACCCTCATCCTGCGCCGCGCCACAGCACTGTTCAAAGTAGTCACCAGGAGCACGTATTGAGCACCAGCACCACGCCGGCATCGGTCGCTAGATCCGAACAGAACGGCACCCGGGTCAGTCTCCTCTTCGGCGGGCTCATGCTGACGATGCTGCTGGTATCACTGAACCAGACGGTCCTGAGCCCCGCCCTGCCGACAATTGTCGGTGAACTGCACGGTGTCGACCAGATGCTCTGGGTGATCACCGCTTTCATTCTCGCGTCGACGATCACGATGCCGGTCTACGGCAAGCTGGGCGACCTGTTCGGACGCAAGAACCTGCTCCTCATCGCCATCAGCATCTTCCTGGTCGGGTCCGTGGTGGGCGCACTCGCCGGGAACATGACCTGGCTGATCGCGGGCCGCGTGATTCAGGGCCTCGGCGGCGGCGGTCTGATGATCTTGGCGCAAGCCGCCATCGCCGATGTCGTTCCGGCCCGTGAGCGTGGCAAGTACATGGGCATCATGGGCGGGGTGTTCGCGTTCGCGTCCGTGGCCGGGCCGCTACTCGGCGGCTGGTTCACCGAGGGACCCGGCTGGCGCTGGGTGTTCTGGATCAACCTGCCGATCGGTGCGCTCGCGATGCTCGCCGCGGCATTGTTCCTCCGCCTTCCGAAACGTGAGCAGGTCCGCGCACGAATCGACACCGCGGGCATGGCGACGCTCGGTGTCGCCACCACCGGGATCGTCCTGGTGGCCACCTGGGGCGGATCCCGGTACGAGTGGTCGTCCCCGACCATCCTCGGCCTGATCGCTCTCAGCCTGGTCACGTCCGTGCTGTTCGTCGTCATCGAGCGGCGGGCCGCCGAACCGGTCATGCCGCTGCATCTGTTCGCGGACCGCAACTTCAACCTCACCACCTTCGCCGGGCTGCTCACGGGCATCGCGATGTTCGGTGTGCTCGGCTATCTGCCGACGTATCTGCAGATGGTCACCGGGGCGAGCGCGACGAAAGCCGGACTGCTGATGATCCCGATGATGGGTCTGATGCTCGTCACCTCCACCGTCATCGGACAGTTGGTGTCCACGACGGGCAGGTACAAGCTCTCGCCGATTGTCGGCTCGGTCCTCGTGACTGTGGCGCTGGTTCTGCTCTCGAGCATGAAAGTGGGGACCCCGGTCTGGCTGATCTGCTGTTACATCGGCGTGCTGGGTGCGGGACTGGGAGGCATCCTGCAGTTGCTGGTGCTGATCGTGCAGAACTCGTTCCCGATCGAAGAAGTCGGCACCGCCACCGCGTCCAACAATTACTTCCGACAGATCGGTGCCAGTCTCGGCTCCGCTGTGGTCGGCAGCGTCTTCGCATCCCGGCTGGCCGACCTGCTGGCATCCCGGCTTCCGGCCGGAGCCGGCTCGGGCGTGGGTGATGCACACTCACTCACCCCGAGCGTGGTGACGGCTCTTCCCGACAGCATCCGACTGCCGATCGTCGAGTCCTACAACGAAGCGCTGGCACCGATCTTCCTGTACATGGCACCGCTGACGATCGTGGGTGCGATCGTCTTGTGCTTCGTGGTCGAAAAGCCCTTGGCCACCACGATCGAACGAGCAAGGCCCACCGAGACAATGGAAACACCGCCTGCGCCGTAGTCGCTCCCCACCGCGGTCAGGGAGCGGGCGCGGCCGCCACGAACGGAGTGTTGACGGTGATCAGGTACTGGATGCCCAGGATGACCAGCGCGGGGCCACCCACGAAGATCGTGCCGAGCACGCTCCCGGCGCCGAATCCGGCCACAAGTCCACCCAGGCAGCCCACCGGCGTCCCGACCACTGTGAGCGCCAGAAGTCCGCACCCCACAGCGAGACCGAATACCCCGAGAACCACACCGGCGACGAGTCCTCCGATCATCGTGGCGTATCTGAGATAGCTGCTGAACCGGGCGAGTGCCGCGTCATCTCGCTCCTTCTGTGTCTCGAATCCCTCGTCCGCCACGGACTCCGGCGATGTCGCGACCGACCTCAGCGCCGTCACCACCTCGGCAGGCACCTGGGGTGTGAGCGTCAACGTCCGGTCCACGAGATCGACGTCGATGGGATAGACGTTCTCACCCCAGCGAATGGTGAGAGGGAGGGCCGCAACCACCTTCCCGTGATCGTCCAGGACCTCGACGGCGTCCCCCGTATCCGTGATCCGGAACGCCCCACTGTCGATCGACGTGACCACCGATCCGCCGTCGGCATGCGCCTCGTACCCGATGTCGGTTGCGGCGCTCGGTTGCGCCGACGGTGCAGCGTGCGCGGTCCCGGCCGAGATACCGAGCGCCGCGATCACGACAAGCGCGGCGACGACGGGAGACCGCCAGGTCCGTTCTGCGCGTCCGTTCATGCCGTAGGCGCCGGGCTGCCCGGCTCCACGAACGGGCTGTTGATCGTGTTGAAGTACTGAATGCCCAGCACTACCAGCGCCCCGCCGCCGACGAGGATGGTGCCGGCCAGTGTCGCAACGGGAGCAACCAGCAGCGCCCCGGCGATGCATCCCGCAACGGGACTGGCGAGACCGAGGAATGGAACCACCAGCCCGGCGCTTCCCGGGATGATGCCGATCGCACACCCGATGGCTCCACCGATGATGGTGGCAACGATGGCGGTGATGGCCGTGGTGACTCCGAGCTGCTGCTGGAAGTCGTCGAGCGCGGCCTCGTCCCGCTCTTCCTTGTCCCGAGGTGCGGCGACGTCGGCAGGAGTCAGCCGCTCCGCGACAGGGACGGGGGTGGCCGCCGCCGGATCCATGTTCGGTACCAGGCGCAGGACGCGGGCCGTCTCGTCGACTGCGATCTCGAAGGGGTGCTGCAGGTCGTCGAGGCGGAAGAAGGTCGGGATGCTCGCAACCACGGCACCAGTCGTATCGACGAGATCGACCGCGTTGTCGTGGCCGGCGAGGGAGAAGGACCCGGCATCGATGGTCACCACTGCGGCGTCGCCGTCACGGGCGGCCTGGTAGTTGATGCCAGGAAGCGCCTGACCCGTGCTGGACGGGGGGTCCGACGGGACACCGCCGGGTTCGGCGTGGGACGTGCCCGCACCGAAGGTCATCGCAACAGCGACGAGCAGGGCTGTGACAGCACACCGTCCAGGGTTCATCGAGATCCATTTCGCACGCAGGAATTATCGAGCGAAGGCTAACCTGAGAAAACGGGATGCCGGCGTGCCAGGCACGCCGGTGTGACCAGCCTCACTGCCGAGCGGTCAGCAGCCCGGGTCAGTTGGTGCTCTGCTTGGCCCACATGGTGGTGCCGGGAGCGGCGTTCAGCGTCTCGGCCAGCTGGATTCCGGCGATGACCAGCATCGGACCGCCGACGATCACCGTTCCCGCGATGGCGCCCACTGCCGCGAACGTCGGGACGGTAGCCAAGGCGACCGGACCGGCCAGCAGGCCGACGAGACCGATGGTTCCACCGATGACGGTGCCCGCCAGGCCTCCGACCGCGGTAGCCATGCCGAGCTGCTGCGCGAAGTTCGTCTGCGCCCGCGTGTTCTCCTCCACCGAGGCGACATCGTGCAGGGCGAGGTCGTCGTCGAGACGATCAGCCTCGGAGATCGGCGTTGCATCGGCCTTCTCGACCTTCGGTGTCAACCGGAGAGTCCTGCCCTCGTCGGTGATCTCTTCATCGAAGGGGAACTGCAGATCGTCGAGGCGATATGCGAGCGGAAGGGAGAGTACCGGTGCACCTTCGGAGTCCCGAAGTTCGACGGATTCACCGTCCGATGCCACCGCGAAGGCACCCGCGTCGATGGTCGTGACCACCGTCCGGTCCTCGATATGAGACTCGTATGCGATCTCGTCGCGCGATTCGGCCGGTTGCGCACCGGCCACCGTGGATCCCGCCGCAAGGGCACCGACCAACAAGGCCGAAATTGTGACGAATCGACGCAGCTTCATTCAATCCCCTCAGATATTCACACCCATTCGTTAACGACGGTAACTGGTGCGCCGAACCGGATTCGAATAAGGGACGCCTTGCTAAAAATAGTTTTGCGAATCAAGAGTGAGTTCAAGTATTGGAATCAAGAGAAAGGCGGCGGAGCGCACGCAACGAACCGTAGGCACCCGAACTTCCATCCACAAAGTTGTCCACAAACGGGGATGAACCC
>NZ_JBAQEO010000492.1:0-1548 GCF_049286785.1 Rhodococcus sp. (in: high G+C Gram-positive bacteria)
GTCCATCATGGGTTGGGCTGCCGAGCACCCGGAGTCGGTGCCCGTCTTATCCCGCGGTGCCGTCTTGGCGAGTACCGGCCCCTCGCAGTTGGTGAGTAGATCGACGCTAATTGGGTCGCCACGTCGATTCCGCGCCTCACTGGAGCGGGCCTTCGCAGCCGGGCTCGCCACCGCGGGACCGGAGATGCTTGACACTCGCTTCAACCGACGGTTGGTGAAATACGGGACGATGGGTCCACACGCGCCAGCAGACGTTGTGGCTGAGTGTTCCGACATAGTACTGCGGTGCCCCCCTGCGGTTCGGGGAATGTGGGGCAGGGTCCTGGCCACCATCGATGTAAGCAAAGGAATCGACTCACTTACGGTTCCGACGACAGTGATCGTGGGCTCGGCCGACAAGTTGACACCCGCGGTTCATTCCATTGATCTCGCCGACCGACTGCAGCAGCGCCGCCGGTTGCATGAGTTCGTGGCGTTGCCACAGATCGGTCACATGATCAACATGGAGGCACCAAACTATTTCAACGAAGCAGCGGCCCGATTGGACGCAGTCACGGTAGGCGATGGCTTTTGAACCGTCGACCGGACACACATGAGCTCGTGAGACGGCCACGATCGTCGACAGGCCGCGCGTGTCCGAGTTGGGAGGGGTCCATCGAGGCGTACAGCATCGATGGCATCGCCACGGTGATCTTTTTTGCGTCGATGGTGCGCAGCACCTCGGCGGATAAACTTCGGCAGCACCATCATCGGGCCGCCTTTCGTCAGGGTCGGCACGAAGAACGCGGCCCCAGCATGCGACAGCGGGGTGCACAACGAGAATTTGGGGTACCCGGCCATTCTCACTCCGGAGAGTTGAATCTGCGTCATCGTGAACATTGCCGAAGCCTCCGATGGCTCCCTTCGGCTTTCCGGTCGTGCCGCCGGTGTATGTGATCGACACGGTGCGATCCGGCGGACGATCGGCTGCTTGAGGGAGGGTGCCGAACCGCTGCGAGCGAACCGAGAGGTTTCAGCGAACGGCTCTCCAGCCCGACTCGCTTGAGAGGACCCTTCAGGGTATTGTTAACCCCATAATGTCATTCGTCCGCCGCGTTTCATTTACTCCATCTCAGGTGCAGCGTCGAGTGACCGATGCCCGTAGCACCCGCTGGGATGAGCATAGAGTCGAGGTACGCGCGCAGCTGGTCGACGCGACCATACGGATCATCGAACGGTATGGTGCAGGCGTCAGCATGGACGACATCGCTGCGGAGGCCCGTGTATCTAAACCAAAGCTGTATCGCTACTTTGGCGACAAAGCGGGCTTGAACGCGGCGGTGGCGGCGAAACTCGGTGCGTTGATGTGGGATTCGGCGAAAGTCACTATTCTCGCCGACCAAGATTATCTTTCGGTTGACGACATGGTTCGCTCGTCCGTCCAGAGCTACGTCACGCTCGTCGGGCAGTATCCCACGGTCGTCAGATTTCTTATGGCGAATCACTTGTTTCAGTACTCCGGATCGGGAAATGGCGGAGTTGCTGACGAACTGAGGTCGGTGATGGAGG
>NZ_JBAQEO010000493.1:0-4341 GCF_049286785.1 Rhodococcus sp. (in: high G+C Gram-positive bacteria)
GCGCTGGCCCGGCGTCCGCGCTCGGACCTGGGTACCCGCACGCTGCCCAGCGAGTGCGTCGAGCTGGTCGAGGGACTGGCGTTGCGCCGGCCGCAGCCGTCGACCGCGCACATCCACCGCACCGTCACCGCGATCGCGGCCCAGCGGGGCTGGCCCGCACCGAGTTACGAGACCGTGCGCACGATTGTCGGCGGGCTGGATCCGGGATTGGCCACCCTGGCCCATCAGGGTGTCGCCGCCTACCGGGACCGGTTCGAGCTGGTCTATCGCCACGAGGCGACCCGCCCGAACGAGGTGTGGCAGGCCGACCACACCGAACTCGATGTGATGATCCTCGACGCGGTCGGCAAACCGGTCCGGCCGTGGCTGACGACGATCCTCGACGACCGCAGCCGTGCGGTCGCCGGCTACACCGTGTTCCTCGGCGATCCGTCGGCGCTGCAGACCGCGTTGGCGCTCCGGCAGGCGGTCTGGCGCAAGACGGACCCGCGGTGGGCGGTGTGCGGGCTGCCGGACGTGCTCTACAGCGACCACGGAGCCGACTTCACCTCCGCCCATCTCGATCAGGTGTGCGTCGACACCCGGATCCGGCTGGTGCACTCCACCCCCGGCGTGCCGCAGGATCGCGGCAAGGTCGAGCGCCTCTTCGGCACCGTCACCACCGAACTCCTCCCGAGGTTGCCTGGCCACATCCCGCACGGAACCCACGGCAAGCCCGTGACCACACCGACGTTGACGCTGGCCGAACTCGACGCCGCGATCGGCGAATTCATTCTCGACACCTACCACCGGCGCGAGCACTCGGAAACCGGTGTCCCGCCGCAGCAGCGGTGGCTCGCCGGCGGGTGGCTGCCGCGGATGCCCGACTCGCTCGAGCAGCTGGACCTGCTGCTGCTCACCGTGGCCCGGCCGCGGGTGGTGCACCGCGACGGGATCCATTGCCATGGGCTGCGCTACCTCGACCTGACCCTCTCGGCGTATGTCGGCGAACGGGTCACTGTTCGCTACGACCCCCGCGACCTTGCCGAGGTCCGCCTCTACTACCGCGGCCAATTCCTGTGCCGCGCCGTGTGCGCCGAGCTCGCCGACGCCACCATCTCCCTCAAGGACCTCCAAGGCGCCCGCACCCGACGGCGCCGTGAGCTGCGCGGCACGCTCACCTCCCGGCGCAGCCTCGCCGACGCGCTGACCACCACCGGCGCCGGCCCGATCCCCGACACCGCGCCACTCACCCCGCGCGATCGCGGCGCCGCGGACTCCGCCCATGACCAGCCGGCGCCGCAGAGGCCGCGCCGGAGATTGAAGACCTACCGCGAGGACTGACCCGACAACCACCCGAGGCGAGGTACACGTGAGCACATCGAAAACCCGCGAACCGCCGCTGCCTCCCCGGCAGAGCGACACCGCCGCCGCGCTCATCGGCGACGCCACCCCGGTGCGGCGCGACGGTCCGCCGTTCCTCGTCACGAAGGAGCACCGCCGGTTCGTCGAGTTCGCCGACGCGGTACGCCGCAACCGCTACATCGGAGTGTGTTTCGGGCCGGCCGGGATCGGCAAGACCCTGTCCTCACGGGTCTACAGCGGTGCCGACGACTGGGAGCAATGGTTCCTCGACCGCTACATCAAGGACCCGGCCATCCCGGAAATCATCGACACCGCCCGCACCGCGATGTGGACCCCGAAGGTCACCACCACACCCCGCGAGCTCGACCGGGCGATCCCCGCGCTGTGCCAGCAGGTGTCCTGGGCGATCGAATGCCACCACCACCCCGACTACGATCCGCTCGCCTACAGCGACGGCCGCGGCTGCGGCTACACCGAACTGCTCATCGTCGACGAGGCCGACCGCCTCAAAGCCACCGGCCTCGAACAGCTTCGGGACTTCTTCGACCGCCACCACCTGGGCCTGATCCTGATCGGCATGCCCGGAATGGAACGCCGGCTCGAACGCTACCCACAGCTCTACAGCCGCATCGGCTTCGCCCACCAATACCGGCCGCTGAGCGATGACGAACTCGCCTTCGTACTCGAGCGGCACTGGAACCGGCTCGGCCTCGCACTCAACGCCGACGACTTCACCGACGCCGAGGCGATCGCCGCGGTGGCCCGCATCACCGGCGGCAACTTCCGGCTCATCCACCGCCTGTTCGGTCAGATCCAACGCGTCCTCGAACTCAACGACCTGCACACCATCACCCGTGAGGTCGTCGACGCCGCCCGCGACACCCTAGTCATCGGCACCTGACCACCGACAATCACCCCGAGGACGATCTGATGACCAGGATGCTCGGGTACGCCCGCATCACCTTGCCCGAAACGGAGCCGACTCGCGCTCCAACACGACGCGCTCGCCGCGGCCGGCTGCGAACGCATCTTCACCGACACCACCCCCGCGGCGGGCGCCCCGCAACCGCAGCTCGAGACCGTCCTCACCGCGCTCGAACCGACAGACCTGCTCGTCGTGTGGTCCCTCGACCGGCTCGCCCACTCGCTGGCCCACCTGCTCGACACCGCCACCCGGATCACCGATACCGGCGCCGGCCTCTGGTCGATCACCGAGGATCTCGACACCACCGACCCGGACACCGGTGCCCACGTCCTCGAAATCTTCGCCGCACTGTCGACCTGCCAACACGCCATCCGCCGCGAACACGCCCTGATCGGACTCGCCGCAGCAAGGAACCAAGGCCGCGTAGGCGGGCGACCCCGCGCCCTCACCACTGCGACCGTCGCCCAAGCCCGCACCATGAAGGCCGACGGCGCCACCATGACCGCCATCGCCCAGGCGCTCGGCGTAGGACGCAGCACCGTGTACCGCTACCTCACTGATCAGCAACCGACCGACCGAGACAAATAGCGTCGGTAAAACCGTGCCAGATAACGCTGGGAGTCACATGCCGATTTGGCTCCGGCACCAGCTTCTAGCGGCGAACGGTCCCTGGACGGGGTTCAGCGCCCACCGCTCGGTCGTACGGTGCCGGTGTCTCAGCCGTCGATGTCCCAGCAACGGCCGAATGAGAGACAACCCGAAACAACGCATAACTATCCAGAGCAAATCCACCGGTACCCCGTTCGTCGCCCCGATAAGGGGTCACTTCACCGGACAGGGCTACCCGGGGACGGTCAGCTCAGCTCTCCGGTCATGAGGCTGGCTTTTGGGACGTGCCGGTCCTCGTTCGTGAATCGGTTCGCCCATTCAGGTGTCGCCCGAGCCTGACGGGGCCGCGACGATGCGAAAGACCGGGTACTGCGCGGCGATCTGCTCGAACTCCTCAAGCGGGGCGTCGCGGTCCACCGGCAGGTGCGGTCTGGCGCCAGGGGCGAGGGCGAGGTAGCGGCGCAGGATGGGCGCGCGGGCATCCGGGTCGACCTCGTCGAGGCGCACCGTTTCGCTTCGGCCACGCCTCAGCACCGCCCTCCCCTCGGCCACGCGGACGTTGCGCACCCAGTTCGCGTCGTTGCCGAGCATCGACACCAGGTACCGCTCCCCCTCGTAGTCGGCCACCACCAACGGAATCGAAATGAGACGGCCCGTGCGTCGCCCGCGTACCTCCAGCGTCACCGCGCGTTTCGGTGACAGCAGGCCGGCCGCGAACTGGAGCGCGGAGAGCCGGTTCAGTGCTCGGGCCAGGTTCCCGGGCCGTCCGCCGCGGTACATTCGACGCCGCGCCCGGTACCGCCAGTCTCGAACCAGGCCTGTTCCCTCACCCATCGGCGAGTCCCTTTCCATCGTCCTGTGCATACCTCCGCACGCCCTCGTCGTCTTCCTGGGGGTCGAGGAACATAACTGCCCGATCCGGCGCTAAGGAGTTACCGCAGATAACGACCCTTTATCTGCGGTAGTCTGGGAGTTGACTTGGCGCGATGGGTCTTTCGGGCGGGGTCGACTCCGGAATTAATCTGCGGTAGCGCGGGAGGCTGGGCGATGGGGACGGTGCGGAGCCTCCCGACGTCGGTGTCCGGTGTGCGGTTGGCCGACGCGGTGCCGGTGTTCCTCGGCACAATCCCGGCGGCGAACACCCGCCGCGGCTACGGCGTCGTGCTGAACCGGTTGGTCGCCGACTTCGGCGCGGACACCAATGTGACGCTGCTGGATCAGGAGCCGGATCGGGTGAGTGGGTGGTTCACCTTCGTGTGGGGCAACAAGGCGGCCACGACGTTCAACGTCCGGTTGGCGGCGCTCCGGTCGGCGTGCGAGTACTGGCGCGAACAGAATTTGATGCCGATCAGATGCAGCAGGCCGAACACGATGTCGGAGTATGAGCCGGTGTCGGTGATGATGGCTTCGGGCACTTTTCCGCCCCGTTGGAGCTGCACCACGTCGATGACGTTCAACGAATC
>NZ_JBAQEO010000494.1:0-4662 GCF_049286785.1 Rhodococcus sp. (in: high G+C Gram-positive bacteria)
GGCGGAATCGGCTTCGCAACCACGGGGGAGAAGCAGGCCGGTGGCCCCCGGGTGCCGGCCGGGCGGCACGCGATGGTGATCGGCGACGACAATCGCCTCCTCGAACCGGGCTCCGGCAAAGACGGCTGGTTCGCCAAGGGCGGATATGTCCCCATCGGGTACTACAAGGACCCGGAGAAGACGCGAGAGATTTTCCGGGAGATCGACGGCAAGCCCGTGGTGGTTACCGGAGACCGGGCGAGGATCGAGGCCGACGGATCCATCACCCTGCTGGGCCGCGGGAACATGGTGATCAACACCGGCGGTGAGAAGGTGTTCGCCGAGGAGGTCGAGAGCGTGGTGAAGGCGCACCCCGATGTGTACGACGCCATCGTGGTCGGTGTGCCGGACGAGCGCTGGGGACACCGCGTCTCCGCCGTCGTCCAGGCACGCGACGGCCGTCCCATCGATTTCAACGGTCTCGAGGCTCACGTGCGTCAGAGTCTCGCGGGCTACAAATTCCCCCGGTCGATCTGGGTCGAGGAGACCGTGCAGCGCACTCCGAGTGGCAAACCCGACTACCGGTGGGCGCAGGGCATCACCGAGCAGCGGGAACCGGACCACCGCGTGTAGGAGTTCAGGTGCGGACCGATCGCTCGATCCCTCCGGCGATGGTAGCGACTTCAGGCAGTATCGACTTCAGGCAGGGGCGCGGACCACCAGAACGGTGCCGGGGAATTCGGCAGCCAGTTCGCGCCGGCTGTGCTTCACGGAGGCGGTGCCGTACCCCTTCTTACGCCGATCGGGGCGGATCCAGATGGCAACGTCCACCTCGCGCCCGGTCAGTTCCCCGAATACGAGACCGACCGAGGTCTTCTCCGCGGTGTCCTCGCAGACGAACCACGCTGCCGACTCGTCGTCGATGCGCTTCAGTCCCTCGATACGTTCCCGTTCGATACGTTCCTCGGACCAGGGCGCGCCGTTTTCCTGCTGCTCGGCGCAGCGACCGCGAAACAGTTCGGCGTCCTCGTCGCTGCCGGTGAAAGGCCGGAGTTCGAAGTTCCGCCCCGTGCTCGCCGGCCTTTCGGCGGCGGTCCATTCCAGGGTGGCGTCGAGGTCGTCCAGTTCGGCCTGGGTGCGCCGGCGTTCGGCCTTGGTGAGACGGCGGAAGGTCAGGTTCAGGACTGCCTCCGCGTACGCCTCGGAGGCGTCGAGCAACCCGGCGACGGTCCGCACCGCTTCGTCGTGGTCCTCACTGTCGACGATGGCGTCGAGAACTTCGTGCCGTCGCTCGAGTGCCCGCAGCAGCGCTGCGGTGAGCTCGCGACGATCGTGGATCTGATCCTGAACCTGTGATGGCATAATCTGCGATTCCTTGCCCTGGCGTCGGCGTACGAGTCCGTACGACGTCAATTCTGCGCGAAACTCGTCCGCCGTGGCACCGTTACTCGGCGGTACGCCACGGCGGACGAGTGAACCTAACGAGGGCTGCAGACGACCACGGGGATGGTCCGCTCGGTCCATGCCTGGTAGTTGTCGAAATCCGGGTACATCGCGACCAGGCGTGGCCAGAGGGCGGCACGCTCTTCGGCGTCGGCCACCCGTGCGGTCATCGACCGCACGCGCGACTTCACCTGGACGGTCACCTCGGGGTGAGCGCGCAGATTCAGATACCACATCGGATGCTTCGGCAGTCCGCCCTGCGAAGCCACGAGAACGATGTCGTCGCCGTCCTCGAGGAAGAGCAGGGGGCTGATCCGTGGCTCCCCACTCTTGCGTCCGGTGGTGGTGAGCAGGCAGACGGGCAGGCCTCGGGGGAAGGCACTGCCCACCCGCCACTTGCCGCCGAGCCGCCCGCCCGTCCGCCGGTACAGCACGACATTGACCTTCGACATCCACTTGATGAACGTGACCGTCCATTTCGAGTCGAGTCCGGGCGGTCGGGCAGGGGCGGGAGCGTTCATCAGCCGATCCTAGATCCTCTCGATGATCGTGCCGGTGGCGAGAGCACCGCCCGCGCACATCGTGATCAGGGCCGTCGTCTTGTCGGTGCGCTCGAGCTCGTGCAGCGCCGTGGTGATCAGCCGCGACCCGGTGCTGCCCACGGGGTGTCCGAGTGCGAGTGCGCCGCCATTGACGTTGACCCTGTCCATGTCCGGGCCGTGGACCGACGCCCACGACAGCAGCACCGCCGCGAAGGCCTCGTTCACCTCGAAGAGATCGAGATCGCCGATCTTCATTCCACTGCGCTCGAGGACGCGGGCGGTGGCCTGAACCGGGCCGTCGAGATGGAATTCCGGTTCGGCGCCGACGAGTGCCTGCGACACGATCCGGGCCCGGGGGGTCAGGCCCAGTGCCCGCGCCTTGGCCTCGTCCATCAGCATGACGGCCGCGGCGCCGTCGGAGATCTGCGACGACGTACCGGCGGTGTGGATCCCGCCCTCGATGACAGGCTTCAGTTTGGCCAGCGACTCCGCGGTGGTGTCGCGCAGACCCTGATCGCGGCTGACGGTTTGTGTCTCGCCGGTGAGGTTGCCTTCCTTGTCCACCACCGGTGCTTCGACCTTCAGCACCTCGCGGTCGAACCGTCCCTCGTCCCAGGCTTGCTTCGCGAGCGCCTGTGAGCGGACGCCGAGTGCCTCGATGTCCTCGCGGGTGATTCCGCGACGCCGGGCGATGCGCTCGGCTGCCTCGAACTGGTTGGGCAGGTCGATGTTCCATCCGGCCGGGCGCCGGGGGCCCGCGTTCTCGCCGACGTTGGCGCCGAGCGGCACCTGGCTCATCGCCTCGATGCCGCAGGCGATTCCGACGTCGATGGTGTCGGTGGCGATCAGGCCGGCGATCAGGTGATTGGCCTGCTGCGCGGAACCGCACTGGCAGTCGATTGTCGTGGCGCCCACCTGCCAGGGCAGGCCGGCGTGCAGCCATGCCGTGCGGGTGATGTTGTTGGACTGTGCGCCGGCCTGGGTGACGCAGCCGCCGATCACCTGCTCCACCAACTCCGGATCGATGCCCGAGCGGTCGAGGACTCCGTGCTGAGCGGCGCCGAGGATCTCGGCGGCATGCAATCCGGCCAGCCAACCCCCGCGCTTTCCGATGGGGGTACGAACGGCCTCGACGATAACTGGTGTGCCCACTGCGGGCTCCTTTCCTTGTGTACAGAAAATAGAACAGGTTCTCCTAGTAAGGCAACCTCCGAATGGGCATTCCTTTGCTAGTCGCTCCGGTTGTGTTTCAATGTTAGTAGAACGTGTTCCACATCACCGAGTGGTGTATGGCCTAGGGCAGGAGACAGCAGTGGCGCAGCCCAATCTTCCAGAGGGTTTCGACGTAACAGACCCGGACATCTACGCAGAGCGCATCCCGCACGAAGAATTCGCGGAGCTGCGGAGGACTGCGCCGATCTGGTGGAACCCGCAGTCGCCGGACGTCGGCGGATTCCACGACGACGGCTTCTGGGTGGTGAGCAAGCTCGAAGATGTCAGGGAGGTGTCGCGGCGCAGCGATGTCTTCTCGACACACGAGAACACCGCGATCGTGCGGTTTGCCGATGACATTCCGCGCGAGAACATCGAGATGCAGCGTTTCATCCTCATCAACAAGGACGCTCCGGAGCACACCAAGCTCCGCAAGCTGGTTGCCCGCGGGTTCACACCGCGTGCGATCAACAGCCTGCGAGACGAGCTTTCCGAGCGTGCCGAGCGGATCGTCAAAGGGGCGGCCGAATCGGGCGCCGGTGACTTCGTCACGCAGGTGGCGTGTGAGCTTCCGTTGCAGGCCATCGCCGAACTTCTGGGTGTGCCGCAGGAGGATCGCCTGAAGGTGTTCGACTGGTCGAACCAGATGACCGGATACGACGACCCCGAACTGGACATCGATCCCCAGGCGGCGTCGATGGAGATTCTCGGCTACGCCTACCAGATGGCCGACGAGCGCAAGAAGTGCCCCGCCAACGACATCGTGACGACGCTGATCGAGGCGGACATCGATGGAAATGAGCTCTCTCCTGAGGAATTCGGGTTCTTCGTCATCTTGCTGGCGGTGGCCGGCAACGAGACCACGCGTAATGCGATCACACACGGCATGATCGCCTTCCTCGACAATCCCGATCAGTGGGAGCTGTACAAGAAGGAACGCCCGGCCACGGCGGCCGACGAGATCGTCCGGTGGGCCACCCCCGTCACCTCGTTCCAGCGCACCGCCCTCGAAGACACCGAACTCGGCGGCGTGCAGATCAAGAAGGGGCAGCGGGTCGTCATGTTGTACGGCTCCGCCAATTTCGACGAAGACGCCTTCGATCATCCCGAGAAGTTCGACATCATGCGGGAGGACAACCAGCACGTCGGCTTCGGCGGAACCGGTGAACACTACTGTCTGGGTGCCAACCTCGCGAGGCTCGAGATCGACCTGATCTTCAATGCGATTGCGGATCACCTCCCCGATATCAGTAAGCTGGGAGATCCGCGGCGCCTGCGCTCCGGATGGCTCAACGGCATCAAGGAGTTCCAGGTCGACTACAAGACCAAGTCAGGCGGCTGCCCGGTTCAGCACTGACGAACGTCGACACCGACTGTGTGTTCGGTACGCAGACGTGTTCGGTACGCAGACGCAGCGGCGTCGGGAGAGTTCCCTCATCCTCTCCCGGCGCCGCTGTTCGCATTCCTGTTCGTGTCACGTCTTGCC
>NZ_JBAQEO010000495.1:0-5640 GCF_049286785.1 Rhodococcus sp. (in: high G+C Gram-positive bacteria)
GTGCGGTGGTGCTGTTGGTCGTGGTGCTGATCGCCGTCATGACCTCCGGTGGGGACCCCGGCGAGGACACCGGCTCGGATGCGATCCGGACCGCACACGGCCCGAACACGATCATCGACGGAGTTCCGCGTGGTTACACCCGCGATCAGGCCGGCGCGCAGACAGCGGCGGTGAACTTCATCCAAGCCCTCGGACAAACCCACCAAGGACGGATCGACGGAGCGAAGTTGCGTGAGCTCGCCGTAGGTTCCTCGCCCAGCCCCGCGCTGACCACGGTTCTCGACTCGGCGAGTGGCCGCGAGGAGTCGAAAGGCACGGTCAACGGTGTGCCGCTGATCGTGACCGTCACCGACTTCACTCAAGACAACGCAACGGTGTCGGAATGGGGAATGGGTGTGGGCCAGTCCCCGCTCGACGACACCGGCAAGGTCGGAGTGCTCGCCGTGTACTCCACCACCACAGTCACCTTGGTGTGGGAAGGCGACGACTGGAAGGCCGTGGACTGGAAGTTCACCAACGGACCGGACCTCGAAGAAGCGCAGTTTCCGGCCGCCGATTCCCCGCTGGCCAAGCAGGGCGCGGGCGGCTTCTACAGCTTCTACGTCAACTAAGGGGTGGGGCCGATGATGTGGCGCAAACTCGTATTGGCGTTCTTCGCCATCATGTTGCCGATGTTGCTCTGTGCCAGCCCGGCTGCAGCGCAGCCCGCCGCGGTACCAGCACCCGGTCCCGGCGGGTCGGCTGCCACGAAGTCGGCCAAGGAATTGCCCGCCGGATTTCCCGCTGATCTCAAGCAGTTCGTCGCCGGGACCGACGAATTCAAGTCCGCACCCTGGTTCAGCAGTGACTGCAAGGACAAGGGCGGGGATATCGGCCAGTACGTCGGATCGGTGATGACCCAGGAGAACCGGTTGCTGTACTGGACCTCCGCTGAGGACGCCCGCCTGGCCATGTGGGGTCCGGCGGTGGCGATGAACCAGAACCCGGCACTGGCCGAGGCGATCGTCGCTGCAGGCGGCGAAGGCACCGCGATCACCGGAGTTCGACTTGACAACGAGAAGAACAAGAAGGCGGTCCTGTCGATCACCGACGAATCGGTATTGGCCAGTGTGTACCCGCCTGTCTACCCCGCCGGAGACGCCCGACGGCACCCGCCGACGCCGACGTGCGCCGACGACGTCGCGGGGTGGACGACGAAGACCTCGAGCACCTGGGGCTTCGACTGGGCGAAAACCCCGGATGCGGCCTCGCTCAAGGCCATGAAGTCGCAGCCGCATGCGGACATGGTGCCCGAGAGCGCATGGAACGACACGTGCGCCTCGGACGCCCCCGCTGCGCTGTGCATGCACGCGATGTTCGTCAACTGCGACAAGACCAACCGCATGGACGACAAAACGGCGTGCACGGCCTGGAACACCAAGATCGGTGCGCTGTTCGGCGAAACGATGAACTGGATCGACCAGAACACCAGCTTCTCCGACCGCCTCGAAACCGGCCTCGAATCGGCGTTCAAGGCAACACCGCAGTACAAGGCCGGAAAGATGTATGCCGACGGGTTCAGCTGGGTGTGGGACCACACCGTCGGCGCCCTCGGCGGCGTGGTCGATTTCGTCAAAGACCCCTCAGACGTGATCGATTCCTGGGCCAACAAGTTCAAAAAGTCCGCGATCTCGACCACGAATGCAGTGCTGCACGGGATGGCCGGGGTGGGGGAGTTCGACCCGACGAACCAGTCCTTCCTCGGCATGTACGCGGCATCTGCGGGGCTGGGAATCCTGGTGATGGCCGTGATGACGCTGCTGGCGATCTACAAATCCACCGACGGCAGCCGGCCACCGATGGAGCTGGCGAAAGACCTCTTCGGCTACATGCCGGCCGGGATCATCGCGATGATGTTCGCCCCGCTGATTGCGCAGATGGTGATCTCCCTGGCCCACGAAATCTCCAACGGCCTGCTCGACATGATCGGCACCTCCACCGACGAAGTGGTCGGCAACATCTCCTCGGTACTCGGACCGCTGACCGATGCCACGCTGGTCGGTGGTGCCATCGCCGCGATCGTGGGCTTCGGACTGCTGTTCCTCGGTTCGCTGTCGATGTTCTTCGGGTTACTGATGCACTCCGCGGCACTGCCGTTACTGGCGGTGGTGTGCGCGATCGCATTCGGGATGTGGGTGCATCCGGTCTGGCGGAAGAAAGCCCTGCGCCCGGTGATGACGTTCCTGGGGATCGTGTTCTCCAAGCCGTTGCTGTTACTGCTGCTCGGCACCATCTTCGCCGTCATCAACACCTCCGCCCAAGGTGCAGTGGCCGATGACGGGGAGCTCGAATCGCTCGGTCAACTGTCGCTGATCGCAGTGTGTTTCGTGATCCTCGGGCTGGCTCCGTTCACCCTACTCAAGTACGGCCCCATCCTGCCCACCTCCGCCGATTCCGCGGACTTCGGCTCGAGTGGTTCCTCGGCCGGTCAGGTCATCGGTTCGAGCGCCGGGATGTATCAGATGGCAGCCGCGGGCGGCGGTGGAGCCGGAGCGCACAACGCCGGCGTCGCGACGGCGCCCGGCCGTGATTCCGGTGGATTCTCGGGTGGAAGTGGGGGTGGGCATACTCCGTCTCCCGCTGACCAGCGGTCCGCGTCGAGCACTCATGCTGCCAGCGCCGGCCATCAGACCCAGTCCCCGTCCGGCGGCCAGGGCGGCGGCAAATCCGGGGCGAGGAGCGCGGCGATGGGCAGTGCGGAGAAGAAGCTGGTCGGCGCCGCAGCCGGGGCAAGTACCGCGATGGTCGCCCCGATCGCGCTCGCCGCGGCCGGTGCGGCGATGAACAAGACCGCCTCAGCGGTGCAGAACGCCCCAGAACACGCGGACGGAGACAACTGATGAGTGAGCAACGCACAGCGGTCCTGGGCCGCGAAATCGCCCGCCGCGGCATCCTCCCGTTCCCCGAACCGGTGGTGATCGCGTGGTGCGCCACCGTGGCTCTGGCCATTGCCGCGCTGTTCATCGTCGGCCAGTCGTGGCAGGTCCTGCTCTTCGACGCACTGGTGATCATGTCGGTGCTGGGGGCGACGCTCGAGATCGATCACCGCGAGTCCTACGCCAGCCGTAAAGCGAAGGACATGCGGAACAAGCAGCGCCGCAAGCGCGGTGAGCACATTTTCATCAGCGCCGGTGACCCACTGTTCGGTGATCCGGACGCGGACCCGGGCTGGGACAAGCCGGTCCCGCTCTACCGGGCCGAACCGGTCGATCTGACCGGGACCGGTCTCGATGACATGTTCATCATCGAACAACGAACCCCGGGCGATAACGACTACTACTCGGTGGTGATCGCCATGCAGGGTCTCGCCGAGGGGTTGCGCGGTGACCCGGAGTGGGCGGTGACCTCGGCGGCGTTCGGGCGAACCCTGGCCAGTTTCGCGAAGCGGGGAAGTTTCATTCGTGGTGCCGCCATGCTGCATCGCAGTGTCCCGGAAGACTTGGTCCCGCATGAGACCTGGGTTGCCGAGAAGATCAAGGCGATGGGCCCGGCCGCGCAGGTTGTGGTGGCGGCGATCCGCTCCTACGGCCAGCTCATCGACCGGATCCGCCCGTACTCGGAGGGGCACCGCTCCTACGGGGTGCTGATCTTCCCGAAGTCGGCGGACCTGTTGGCCGAAGGTGCTCGGATCGCCCGCCGCAAGGACGCCCCGCTGATCGGTGGTATCGCGCAGGTCATTCGTGATGAAACGATGCGCGCGGTCGGCGCTCTCGAGCGGGCCAAGATGGGCCGGGTCGAGGTCTACGGCGAGCAGCGGGCGTGCGCGGTGATCCGCGCCTGCCTCGACCCCTCCTTCCCCCTCGAATCGCACAAGGGCGTGCGGTGGGAAAACTGCTGGCCCTCGTACATCGGCGGCGAAGACACCGTGCAGGTGGCGGGGAAATGGCACACCCGCGTCGGGACCATCCCGCCCCGGTCCATCGAACCGGTCGAACTCGGGCCGCTGTGGCTGGCGCCGTTGCTGACCGGTGTCGACCCCGATCCCGGGGACGACGAGATTCCTGCCGCACCGACGATCCGAACAGTCATGGTGCGTATGGACTTCGTCGAAGCCTCCAAAGCGCGTGAGGCGGCCAAGGTCGATGCCACCCAGGACAAGGCGAAGCAGATCGACGAGCAACGCAAGGGCAAGACCACCGACGGCACCTCGGAAGTGATGGCCAGCGCCTCCGCGCGCCGGCGCGAAGACCTCAAGCCCGGCACCCAACACCACGGGCTCATCTACTCCATGGCGGTCTCGGTCACCGGCCGCGACGAGGATGACGCGCTAAGGGCATGCATGCGGGTATCGCAAGCCGCCGACGACTGCGGCATCTCCGAAATCGAGTGGCAGAAGAACCGGCATGACGTGGCGATGTTCATGACGCTGCCCCTCGGCCGCGGCCTGGCAGCCACCAAGCACACCCGCGTGAAGTCGACCCGCCTTCTCTGATCTGGAGCTACCACCATGATGAGCAACGACACCACCACCACGCTCGAACACCGGGCCACCCACCGGGCACCCGGCCGTAAAGCCGCTCGCCGCTGGCGGTTCACCGGCGGCCGCAACAAACTCGCCGCCCTCACCCCGGACGAGGTCGCCGTCGCGGACGCCTACCAGGAAATCCCACCCAAGGTCACCCGCCGGGCGGCACCGACCCGGAAGAAGTGGCTCGACCGGTGGGGCTGGTACGAAATCCGCCTCGAAGGTTCCTGGACGAGCACCCGGCAAGGAGAGGCGTTGAACCTGGCCACCTCCCGGCGCTCGGTGCGCCACGAAGGCCTGATGACTGGGCTGAACAAGATCTCCCAGTCGATGGTGATCACCGACCCGTTCGCCCTGTACGGCTCGGAAATCGAGAACATCAACATCGCTGTTGTCGGCGACATCGGCAAAGCGAAGTCCTCGCTGATCAAGACCGCGATGTGCCTGCGGCAGTTGACATTGCTGCGACAGGTCGTCGTCATCGACAAGAAGCGCCAGCGCACCAGGGGTGAATACAGTGGCATCGCCGACTTCCTCGGTGCCCGTTCCATCCGGTTCCGCACCGGCACCCAAGGGATGCGGCTGAACCTGCTCGACCCGGCCATCGCCTCCGGTGGTGCCCGCGAAGACGGTGTCGCCCCGGCCGGCCAGGAAGCCCTCGTCGGCGCGGTCATCGAAGACACCATGGGCCGCGAGCTCACCGAGAAAGAAAAGACCGCACTAGATCTGGCGCTCAAGGTCATCAACGCCCGTGCCCGCGCCGAGAACCGCGAGCCGATCCTCATCGAACTCGCCGGCGAGATGCTCGACCCGAACCCGGACGGTGCAACCGTCCTCGGTCCGCTGTGGGCGGACGAGTCGCGCCGGTGGGGCATCGACCCGGGGTTGGCGTTGCGCCGGTTGTGCGAGGGGGACCTCAAGGGCCTCGTCGACGGGGCCACCTCGCCGGAAGTCCGCGAAGCGCTCGATCACCCGTTCGTGCACTTCGATGTTTCCGCGTTGCCCACCAAGGGGCCGGCGCTGCGAGTGATCATGACCGTGATCAACACCTGGCTCGCGAATGTCCTCGCCTCCCGCTCTGCCGACCTGAACCAAACGTTGTTGCTGGTCGAAGAGGGCTGGCATATCGCGGACGG
>NZ_JBAQEO010000496.1:0-34772 GCF_049286785.1 Rhodococcus sp. (in: high G+C Gram-positive bacteria)
CCCGAGATGACGCACGCGGTCGCGTTCGATCCGAAGCCGGAGGTCGCCCGTGACCGTGTGGGACGGGGTGAACGAGAGGTGGTCGTCGATGCAAAACACATTCCAACTCGGTGACGCACCCGCTCCAGACTCGATGAACGAGTGCAGTTTGCGCAGGGGAACCGTTTTGGCCCGGGCGATTCCGGCCATGTCCACGATCGAGCCCACGACGCAGTCGCGGGGCCTCGGATCGTCGAGACGGCTGGTGGGGTGGGTCGACGCCACAGGACCGACCCTACTTCACGGGGGCGAGTTTCGGCCGAATGTCGCGGTCAGCCGGAAAATCCCATGTCCGAGCTGAGCGCTGCCGCCGCGGCGAGCACACACGGCACCGCTTGCTCCCGGAACTGTTCGGGCGTGTTGCGGGCGGACGATGTCGAGCAGGCCACGACGCCGACGACGGCGCCTGCCGCATCTCGTACCGGAGCCGCGAGCGAGATGAGTCCCTTCTCGAGCTCTTCCGACGTCAGGGCGTAGCCCTGCTGCCGAACCTCGCGCAGTGTCGCCTTCAGTTCGGGTGCGCTGCCGATGGTCTCGGGCCCCAGCTTCTCGAACGTGGATTCCGCGATCACACGCTCGACCGTGTCGTCGGGCGCCCAGGCCAGCAGCGCGCGCCCCATCGAGGTGGCGTAGGCGGGGACGCGCGTACCGACCGACACGTTGATGCTCATGATCCGTCGCACCGGTACGCGTGCGGCGTACACCACGTCAGGACCGTCGAGCACCCCGAGAGAGGCGGACTCCTGGGTTTTGTCTGCGACCTCGAGGAGTCGGGGCATCGCGGCCTCGACCAGCGCATGCGACTCCGAGTAGTGCTGGCCGATGCTGAGGACGCGCGGAGTGAGCGACCAGCGGCCGTTCGACCCGGTGACGTAACCGAGCCTCTGCAGGGTGAGCAGGATGCGGCGCACGGCCGGGCGGGAGAGGTTCGTCTCCACAGCAAGTTCGGCGAGCGTGGGGTTGGGGCGCTGAGCGTCGAAGGCGAGTAGAACCGCGAAGCCCCGTTCGATGCTCTGGATGTAGTCGCGGTCGTTCTCGGACATGGCGGTCTCCATCGGGGCTCGGTCTGCTCGGACGTGGGGTTGACATTTCAATGTGACTGCGCGCACAGTAGATGCGTACGCACAGCGGGATGATAGTACGCACAGCGTACACCCCGCAAGGCGTTCGACACGAGAACCGCCCCCGCGTCGGCAGAAACCTCGATAAGAGAAACCTCCCGCCCCCTCGTCGCCCAAGGAGAAATGATGACCGCCACCGAGACTCCCACCGCAGCCGGCTCCGGTACCGCTGCCACCGACAAGTTCAAGTCCGAGCGCGTCACCGCGGACACCTCGCCCGAGCGTCTCGCGGCGATCGCCAAGGACGCGCTCGGCGCGCTCAACGACGTGATCCTCGCGCACGGTGTCACCTACCCCGAGTACCGCGTCTTCAAGCAGTGGCTCATCGACGTCGGCGAGGGCGGCGAGTGGCCGCTGTTCCTCGACGTGTTCATCGAGCACTCCGTCGAAGAGGTGCTCGCCCGCAGCCGCAAGGGCACCAAGGGCAGCATCGAGGGCCCGTACTACATCGCGGGCTCGCCCGAACTGCCGTCCAAGTGCACCCTGCCGATGCGTGAGGAAGACAAGAAGATCACCCCGCTCGTCTTCTCCGGTCAGGTCACCGATCTCGAGGGCAACGGCCTCGCGGGTGCGAAGGTCGAACTGTGGCACGCCGACAACGACGGCTACTACTCGCAGTTCGCCCCCCACCTGCCGGAGTGGAACCTGCGCGGCACCATCATCGCCGACGACGAGGGCCGCTACGAGATCACCACGATCCAGCCCGCGCCTTACAAGATCCCGACCGACGGCCCCACCGGCCAGTTCATCGAGGCGCAGAACGGCCACCCGTGGCGTCCGGCACACCTGCACCTCATCGTGTCGGCGCCCGGCAAGGAGTCGGTGACCACGCAGCTGTACTTCAAGGGCGGCGAGTGGATCGACAGCGACGTCGCGTCGGCGACCAAGCCGGAGCTCATCCTCGATCCGAAGGCCGGTGACGACGGCAAGAACTACGTCACCTACAACTTCGTCCTCGATCCCGCCTGAACCGTTCCGCAGAAAAGAAGGTGAATCGATGACCGACCTGTCGATCGTTTCCATCGAAACGACGATTCTCGACGTTCCTCTCGTACGTCCCCACAAGTTCGCCACCACCTCGATGACGGCGCAGCCACTTCTGTTGGTCGCCGTCAGGACCGACGGCGGTATCACCGGTTACGGCGAGGGCGTCGTCCCCGGCGGACCATGGTGGGGCGGCGAATCGGTGGAAACGATGCAGGCGATCATCGACCGCTACATCGCGCCGCTGCTGCTCGGGCGCAGTGTCGACGACATCACCGGAATCCTTCAGGACATCGAACGTATCGTCGCCAACGCCCGCTTCGCGAAGGCCGCCGTCGATGTGGCATTGCATGACGCCTGGGCCCGCAGCCTGGGCGTTCCCGTGCACACGCTACTCGGCGGCGCCTTCCGCGACAGCGTGGATGTGACCTGGGCGCTCGGTGCCGCACCCGCCGAAGAAATCATCGAAGAAGCGCTGGGCAAGCTCGACGCGGAGATGAACTACAGCTTCAAACTGAAGATGGGCGCACTCGATCCCGAGGTCGACACGCAGCGCGTCGTGCAGATCGCGCGGGCGCTCGAGGGCAAGGCCGGTGTCCGTATCGACGTCAACGCCCGCTGGGACCGGCTCACGGCGCTGAAGTACGTGCCGCGACTGGTCGAGGGTGGCGTCGAACTCATCGAGCAGCCCACTCCCGCCGATCAGATCGAGGTCCTGGCCGAGCTGAACCGCCTGGTGCCGGTGCCGGTGATGGCGGACGAGAGCGTGCAGACCCCCCACGACGCCCTCGAGGTGGCCCGGCGCGGTGCCGCCGACGTCATCGCGCTGAAGACCACCAAATGCGGTGGCCTCAAGCGCAGCCGCGAGGTGGTGGCCATCGCGAAGGCCGCCGGCATCGCCTGCCACGGAGCCACCTCCATCGAGGGTCCGATCGGGACGGCCGCGTCGATCCACTTCGCCTGTGCGGAGCCGGGAATCAACTTCGGCACCGAACTGTTCGGTCCCCTGTTGTTCAGTGAAGAGCTGCTCCAGAAGCCGCTGAAGTACGGTCAGGGCAAGGTGTATCTGCCCGAGGGGCCGGGGCTCGGAGTGGAACTGAACATGGACGCCGTGAAAGCCTGGACCCGGAACTAACTCCCTCGGGAAACAAGGAGAACCACCGAATGGCACTTTTTCACGTGCGGATGGACGTCAACATTCCCCGCGACCTCGACCCGGAGGTGCGAGCCGAGACGGTGTCCCGGGAAAAGGCGTACTCACAGGAACTGCAGCGTTCCGGGAAGTGGCCCGAGATCTGGCGCGTCGTCGGAAAATACAGCAACATCAGCATTTTCGATGTCGACTCGGCGGATGAACTCCACGAGATTCTCTGGAATCTGCCGTTGTTCCCGTACATGGACTTCGAGATCACCGCGCTCACCAAGCACGGGTCGGACGTCAAGTAGGCCTACTTCTGTTGCGCAAGGAGCCGGTCGACGGCCCTGACACTGAGGACGTGCTCGAGGGCCATGGTGGCGCTGCCTACCACTCCGGAGCGTTCGCCGTGCGTCCAGGGAAGTATCTGTAGCTGCTGGGTTGCTACCGCAATCGCATTGCCGTAGAGGGTCTCCCGCAGTCCCGCCACGAACGTGTCGTAAGCCTGTGCCATGTCACCGCCGACGATCACCACTTCGGGGTTGAGGAGATTGACGGCCCCCGAGAGGACTTCGCCGATCCGACGCCCACTCTCGCGGATCATCCGCCGGGCTGCGGCATCGCCGGACAGCGCCAGTGCGATCACGTCACGGATATGGGTGACGCTGCGCCCCTCTTCCTGCAGGGTGCGTACGAGCGCCCACCCGCCGGCCACCGCTTCGATGCACCCCACATCACCGCAGCGGCACACCACACCTTGTGCCGCTGCGGTTTTCGTATGTCCGATCTCGCCGGCTGCGCCGAGTGCGCCGCGCTGAAGGACGCCACCACAGACAACACCCGCGCCGAGTCCGGTGGACGCCTTGATGAGGAGCATGTCGTCGAATCCACGACGCTCTCCGCGCCGTTCTGCGAGGACCATCACGTTGGCATCGTTGTCGACGAACACCGGCGCGTCCGCTACCTCGGCCAGGAACGGCTGAAGCGGAACCCCGTCCCAGCCCGACATCATCGGTGAGTTCAGGCTGCATCCGCGTCTGATGTCGACGGTTCCGGGAAGGCTGATACCGATGCCGACGATCCGGCTCGCCGACTCGCCGAGACTCTGGCGCAATGCGATCAGGCGCTGCGCGATGACGGGCATCAGTTCTGCCGGACTTGTGCCGATCTCCTGTTCGACGTCCTCCGCCACGAGCACGTGGCCCGCCAGATCGCAGATCGCGAGCTGAGTGCGGCTTCGCCCGACCGCGGCCGACAGGACGATTCCGGCGCCCACGTGGAACGAAAGCTTCACCGGCGGTCGTCCACCTGTGGAGACGCCCTCTTCTCGTTCGACCACCAGCCCGGAGGCCTGCAGCGACGCCACCCGCGCGGCGACGGCGGTACGCGACAGCCCGGTGAGCCGGCCGATCTCACTTCGGGTGGTGGCCTGACCGGTTCTGATGAGTGCGAAGACTTCGCCACCCGTTGCCGGTGTCGTCGGAGAGGGTGGCGGCTGCATGCAGGCCATTCAACCAACTCGGGGGCGGGGCGACAACGCGAGCCGGTGCCCCGTTGGAGGCACGGACTTGCAGTTATCGCTGCGCATGCCGGTTGGTCGTCCTATCGTGTCCCACGGGGCAGATGTTCGATCCTGCGACCGAGGGGACATTATGCGAACGCGAAAATCGACCGTATGGCACTGGGATGTCAGTCGGCAAGCCCGACTGGTGTTCTTCCTGGCGCGCGCCGTCATCAAACCGCTGTTCACGATATGGCCGATGACGGATCGGGGTATCGAACTCCTCGACTACATCGACGAGCTCGTCGACAGACTCCCCAGACCCCGAGGCGTGGAGATCGAGACGATCACGCTCGGGGGAGTGCCGTGCGAGAGGATCACCCACCCGCACCAGGCCACAGGCTCCCTCGACGGGTCCACGATCCTCTACTTCCACGGTGGGGGATTCGTGTTCTGTGGTCTGGCCACCCACCGCGCGCTGTGCGGACTACTTGCCGCACGCACGGGTGCCCCGGTGGTGTCGGTCGAATACCGTCAGCTTCCGGAGTCCGCGATCGGGGCGTCACTGATCGATGCCATGACCGCATATACCGAAATTTTGAGGGAGTGCGACGACCGCACGAAGGTGATCGTCGCGGGTGATTCGGCGGGTGGATACCTGGCGATGAAGGTGGCCGAGATCGCGGCATTGCGCGGCATCACGCGCCCGGCAGCCGTCATCGGATATTCGCCCCTTCTGAACCTCGACCTCGAAGTGCACGACCCCCACTTCATGGAGCGGGACGCCTATCTGCCGATGTCGCAGGTGGTCAAACTCAAGGACCGTTGGCTGGCCGGCCCCCACGAGATCCCCGGGGCGCAGTCTCCGGTGAACGCCGACCCGGCCCTGTTTCCGCCGGTCTTCCTCACCGCTGCCGAGTACGAGATCATGCGTCCGGATGTCGAGATCCTCACGGAGCGATTCGAAGATGCGGGACGGCACATCGAAACTCACCTCTGGAGCGGGCAGGTGCACGCGTTTCCCGTCATCGGTGAGGTGTTGCGCGAGAGTCGCACGATCATCGGCCTGACCGTCGAGTTCGCCGATCGCGCCCTCGCGGGAGCGAAACGGCACTCGGCATAACAGGCCTGCCTCTGCCGGGTCCTTGCTGTAAAGGTCTCGGACCCAAGCTGTTCCGTCACGCCAACGACGTCGGTGTGACATAGTCGTCGGATGGGAACTCGCCGTCGACCACGGCCGTCACCACGGTGTTGTGCAGCGTGATGGCCCCTCCGTGGTTGTCCAGGAAGGCGGTGTCGGCGGCGTCACGGCCGGTGGCGATGCGAATCAGTGATTGCCGCGGCGCCAGTTGCGTCGCGTCGACCACCCGCCATTCGGAATCGACGAATGCCTCGACCACGGCGTGGAAGTCCATCGGATCGCACCCCGGAGCATAGACGGCGACCAGTCTGGCCGGGATCGTCACCGCCCGCAGCAGCGCCACGGTCAGGTGGGCGAAGTCGCGACACACCCCCGCGCCGGACATCATCGTGTCCACCGAACTGTCGGTGGGCCTGCTCGACCCCGGCTGATACAACAGCCGGGACCTGACCCAACTCGTGATGTCCTGCAACAGCTCCGGGTGCGGCTTCGAGAGGTTGAACTCCCCTCCGGTGAAGCCGAAGAACTTGTCGGACTCGGCATAGCGGCTCGGCCGTAGATACTGCGAAAGGTCGTAGTCCGTCACCACCGGTGAATCTGCCTTGCCCACAACGGTTGCCGCATACTCGACCCGCAGTGCCCCTTTCGGTGCCTCGAGGAGATGGATACGAGTTCCGTTGTCGACCAGAACTTCCCGTGCTTCGAGATGGTGTCCGTCAAGGGTGAACGACAACGACTCCGACACGTCGAGGCCCGAATTTTCGGCCACAGCGATCTGGAATTCCATACTGCTGGCGTCCGTGACCTCGATGTCGAGAATGGCGGCGACGTGACGTTTCATGCGCCCATCCTGACATCCCCGGCGCAGCGGTGCAGTGCCGGGCCGATGCGGTTGCGCCGTCAGCCCGCTACCGGGACGCGCAACCACTCCACCAGGTCGTCGAGGACCCGCTGTTTCTCCGGCTCGTTGTACACCTCGTGGTACAGACCGTCGTAGATCTTGACGGTCAGGTCCTCGGAACCGACGTGCTCGGCGATGAGTTCGGTGCCGCGGACGCTCGCGAGTCCGTCCTCGCGCCCATGCTGGAGCAACAGGGGGATCCTCAGAGACGGCAGCCGCTCCGCAAGTCGCTCGGCGGCGAGGATCATGCCCCGGGCAATGCCTGCGGGGACCTTCCCGTGGTGCACGAGCGGATCGTTCTGATACGCGGACACCACCTCGGGATCGCGGGAGATGAGGGTCGCGTCGAGTGTCTCGACGGGCACTCCCGGAGCGAATCGGCCCACGAGCTTGCCGATCTCCACCACCATCCTCGGGGTACCACTGGTGACGTCGACGGCAGGTCCCGACAGCACGAGCGCCTTCAGGTCTTGCTGGTGGTCGAGTGCATAGGTGAGCGCAATGGCCCCGCCCATGCTGTGCCCGAGCAGGTAACGGTCGGCACCCGGCCAGTCCGTCGTCGCGATACCGAACAGTTGGTGCAGGTCGTCGGTGAATTCCGACCAGTCCTTCAGGTGCACTCGTTTGCCGCCGGACCTGCCGTGCCCGCGATGATCGGGAGCGTAGATCGCGAGGTCGAGTTCGCCGAGTCGTTCGATCACATGGTCGTAGCGTCGTGCGTGCTCGCCGAGACCGTGACACAGAACCAGGACACCGCGAGGTTGGCGTTCGGGGAGCCATACGTCGTACACGATGGGTGTTCCGCCCACGCCGGCGAACGATGCTTCTCGATGTTGCATAACTTCAGATCATCGCACGCATCGAGCACTCCGACAGAAAAATATGACCCGCAGCCTGCGAATAGTTCGCTGACTGCGGGTCATCTTGGTAGCGGGGACAGGATTTGAACCTGCGACCTCTGGGTTATGAGCCCAGCGAGCTACCGAGCTGCTCCACCCCGCGTTGCACTATTTACAGTACACCCTTTCGGGAGGCGCCTTGACCACCCCGGCTGTGGGATGGACTACATCAGCCGGAACTGCACCATCTCGATTGAGTTCTCGATGGCCTCCGAGACCGCTCGGGTGCGTTCGTCGGCGCCGGGTGCAGCGAGGATGTCGAGACGGTCGGCGTCACCCATCGGAACGTACGTCGCGATTTCGTAGAGCCGGGTGCCGAGCGAACCGCGGAAACCGGCAACGACCGGTACCTCGGGCGGGGGATTGTCGGTCTGCAATGCGAGCCGCCGGAGCAGGCCGTACAGGAATTCGAGGCGCTCGACGAGAGCCGGGAACTCGTAGTCGACAGTCTGGGTCCCCGTGTTCTCATCGGGCCACAGTTCGACCTCTGCGATCGGATACGGATTGTCGGGTAACCATTTCGACACCCTGATGCGTTCTTCGGTGCGGCAGAACAACTCGTACTGTCCGTCGCCGATCGCGGCATGCGATTCGATGCGGGCAATGGTTCCCACGTCGTGCCTGACGTCGCCGCCGCCCACTTCGCGGCCGCGTGCGATGAGGACGACACCGAACCGGGGTCCGTCGGGGGCGGCGAGGCAGTCGTGGACCAGCTCCTGGTACCGGGGTTCGAAGACGCGCAGCGGTAGCGGTTGACCGGGCAGCATCGCCGAGCCCAGCGGGAACATGGGGAGCAGTGTCATCAGGGGATTCTCAATCGGGGTATGGGCGTCGCCGGCAGGGGGTCGACGCGATCGATCTCGTCTGTGAGGTGTTCGGACCACATGAGGAGGCCGGAGATGTCGAGTCCGTGGGGTGCCTCCACCTCGTAGTGTCGGATGCGGTTGTGGCCTTGCTGTAGCAACGATCGTGCACCGGTCTTGTTACCACGCATCAGGTGGGTGAGCGCCGCCGCCAGTTGCGCGAGGCCTTGCCACAATTGCCGCTCCTCTTCGGGGGCGATCCTCCAGGTGCCTTCGAGGACCTCATGGGCGTGGAAGGGCATGCCGTGATCGAGGAGCCGCTGGGCCTCGGTAATCGATTCGTCGGGTGGAAGTCGCAGGTCGTCGGGGACTTGCGGCACGCCTTCGGCGTCGTGCGGTAGAGGGCGGCCGAGTTCGTCGCGGGGTCGTGCGTTGAGCGGTTTGCCTGTCGCGTCCCTGTCCCGATCGGCCATGGATCCAGGGTAACGCTCAGCTGCGACGCGGCGAAGCATCCGCGACGCCGGCTGATATCCGTGTGGTCACTTCGTCGCGGAGCGTTCGGCTGCCTGCGGATCTCAGGTGAACACTGTGGTCCCTGTAGTAGAGGTATCGGCCGTCCTCTGCCACATCGAGCCAGGTGAGTTCGCCGAGCACCGGCTCGTCGAGTCCGCTGCGTGCCCCGCGGATGCAGATGTAGCCGATTCCGGTGCGGGGACGAGTGACGATTCTGCGGAGCAGGACTCCATCGGACGATTGGGCGTTCTGCAGCACCGTGACGCGTTTGGTTCGTTCGTGGACTTCGTCGGGGTGCGCTGTCAGTGACGGTGTTCGTCCGGGCGGGCAGTCGGGTAGGTCTCTGACGAGGTGGTGGGCGAGCCATTCGGTGTCGGAGGCTGTGTTCGTTCGGATGTGGATGTCGCCTCTGCTGTCGTGGCTCGGCACCTGCTCCGCGGTGACGCAGACGGGGCCGCGGACGCTGCCACGTCGGCGGACTCCCGAGTCGTGGTCCGAGGGTGCGAACACCGTGACGGAGAGTTGGGGGTGTCGCAGTGCTGAGACCGCGGCGAGGAGCTTCGGGTCGGCGAGAGTGCGTCGCCATTCGTCGAGTCGTTGTTGCTGAACCGAGTATGCCTCATCGGTTGCTGCTGCCGACCGGTGTTGCAGGGGATACGGCATGCGGTCGAGATCAGTTGCCTCCCAGAGACACATGAATTGTGCTGACGTCAGTTGCCAGTTCATGCGCCGATGACCGGTGGCGCGACCGGGTCGAGGGTGCCGATCAGCCCGTTGCCGTTGTCGATGTTGATCAGGTAGCTGGGTGTCTGGTGTTCGGTGTCGTTGTCCGTACCGCCGGCGCCTCGGCCGGGTGCTCCCATCATGGTCGGCCCCATTCCCATTCCGGGGCGGCTCATGCTCGGTCTGACGGGTGTCGCCGCGGTCGCTACTGCTGCCGCACCGGCCCCCGCTGCGGCGCCGCCGGGTGGAACGGGACTGCCCGGGACCACGGGGTTGGTTGCGTCGGAGTTCTTCTTGTCGTTGTCGTTTCGTCGTCGGGTGGGTGATCCGGCGCCGCCGAAACCCGAGCCGCCCGACCCTGTCCCCGAACCGCCGAATGCAGCGGATCCAGTGCCGTTGCTCGACCCGAGACCGGATTCGTTCTGCGCTGATGCGGCCGAAGTCTGTGTCGGCGAACCCGCCGATCCCGATGTGCTCTGTCCAGCAGCACCTTCCGCACCTGCCGTGGTGGTAGCGGCTGAGTCGTCATCGCCGCTCTGGCCGTCGACGGATTCTGTATCCGTGGCGGCGGTGGAATCGCCACCCGCACCAGTGGGTGTGCCGGAGCCGGTCACCGAGCTGAAGGGGGAGGAGTCGGGGCCGCCACCACTTCCCGATGGCACATAAGGTGCCGGGAGTTGGGGCACGTTCGTTCCGACGTCCCGATAGTTGGGGACGTAAATCGCCTCGAGCTTCCGGACAGCTTCGAGTCGGGCCGCTTCACGTGCTGTTTCGGATGATTCGGTTGCGAGTGGGCTCAATGGAAGCTGGCTGACCGACAGGGGCGCTGCGGGTTGGGGTATCGAGGCTTTGACGTCGCTCGCCGCGCTACTCAGTATGTCGAGTTTGACGCCGATGGCCTGGACCCCGGAGGTTAGCTGATCACTCGCCCCTGCGAGCCTCTTTGTTGCTGCCAGTGCTGCATCGGCTGCTGTGCCGCGCCAACTTTCGGCGATTGTGCTGCGGAGAAGGGCGAATCCAAACCCGATGGGAAGTGACGCGGCAATGGCGTGACAGGCCTGTGCGAGCTCACCGATGACACTGGGATCCATCTCCTGCGTCTTTGCGTACATCTCTTCGTGAGCGAGGCCCGCGAAGCTTTCCATCGTGGTGATGTACGGAGGATCGATGTCGTCCGTTCCAAGCTTCTCAACTGATTCTTGGAGTGTCGTACGGCGTTGTTCCCCTGGTCCATTCGGCAGGAGTGCTTCAAACAACGGGGCAAGTCGATCCTCGGGAGGCATCGGTTATTCCCCCTTCGGAAGGAATGGTTCGAAGATACGGGCGGTGTCCTCGAGTCCAGCGCACCACTCGGATTCCGGTGAGGGTCCCGCGGAGTCCTTCAGGATTATCCGTGACACGATGAGAATGCCGTATGCAGTTTTCATCGAGACTGAGCACTCGTCTCGCACATCCGGTTGCCAATCGAGCAGTGCTCGACGGCCGTTGATTTCAATTGCTTCGGCAAATGCCTTCGTCTTCTCCTGTTCTTCTGCAAACGAGATGTTTCCGGAAAGAACGTTCAAGCCGTACAGCCGCTGCGGAGTGTCATAGCTACACCCGAGGAAGGTGTACGAATCGGGAGTGAAGTCGGCAGTCTCTTCGCTTTTCGGGTCGTAACCGGCCTCGACCAGCGTGGCGTCGGGCAAGTCGAGACAAGGATCGAAAGTCACCTGGGGGCGGTCGGATTTGTCGACGTACCTGGGTTCCCGTGTTGCGTTCGACGAAGCGACAGGGTCGGTCACCCCGCCCGGGGCCTCCGTATTGCAGCCGGCCAATGCAAGCGCAGTCAACGTGATTCCGATCCGAATAATCGCTGTGCTTCTCAAAGAATTGCCTCTCGAACCGACCCGAGTGCTCGTCCGATTGCGCTATCAACGTCCGCGAAGTCCTCGCCTCCGGACGCAAAGGTATCCCGCATCAGTTCAACAGTGTCCCGAAACTGCTTCAGCCGATCGACCACCGATCCCGAGCCATCGGCGCCGTTGAACTTCTCGCTGTACTTCTTCTCGAGCTCCCGAGCAGAGTCGAATCCGCCAAATCCCGTGACCTTACGGAGCCGATTTGTCTTCTTGAGTGCGTCGTCCAGCTGCTCGATCATCGCGTCGCAGATCCCCACGCATCGCTCGATCGCATCATCCTCGAGACGCAATGTCATGCTGATTCCCCCGGTGTTCGACTGGACCCCCACGGTCGCGTGCGGGAATGCTACCGCACCCGCGCGTCAGTCGTCGTTGCCGCTCGTGGGTTCGATGAAGGGCAGTGGCTTCGGTAGTGGTGGTGCCGTAGATCGATATCGGTGTCCGGTGGGTGTGCGGATAACCATCACGTGGAGTTGGCCGGGTTCTCGGTGTCCGCTGGCGGTCCAGCCGGCGCCTTGTTTCGCGTAATTGCAGGCAGCGCAGAGTCCGGCGCCGTTGTCGGCGGTGGTGCGGCCACCGGATCCGTGGGAGTGGATGTGGTCGTGGTGGCGGATCGGGGCGTCGCACCAGGGGGTTCGGCAGGTGCGGTCGCGCAGGTCGATCAGCCGGGCCAGACCCTTGGGGAAGATCCGGGCTCGGGACTCGGTGGCGGTCAACGCCCCCGTGTCCGGGTTGGCGTAGATCTGCCGCAGCAGCGTCTCGGTCTCCGACTGCTCGGCGGCGTTGCGGATCCATTGCTTCGCGAGGGCCGTGGGTACCGGACCGTAGCCCTGAACGTGGGCGGGTTCGCTGCCGTCGCCGAGCAGTGCTTGGTCGGAGATCACCAGGTTCACGGTGATCGGGGGCATCGCGGTGGCGTCGGAGAGTCCGGTGACGCGTTCGACGAGCAGGTCGGCCATGATCTGGGCGCGGGTGCGTTCGTCGCCGGCGGCCACGAGGGTGTCGGCGTCGCGGCCGAGGGTGGTGTGGACGGCGACGCCCTGGGCGACAGGCAGCAGGGCGGAGACGTAGGCCATGGTGTCGGGGGCGGGCCGGGATGCGACATGCCGGTCGCCGACGGCTTTGCGGGCGCGGCGGACCATGGCTTCGACGTCGAGGTCGGCGGCGGCGGCTCTGGCTTTGGCTTTGATGGCGTTATCGCCGAGTCCGTTCAGAGTGGCCGGATCGGCACAGAGGACTGCATCGACGGTGCTGCGGTCTTCGCGGGTCAGGCACGCGGTTTCCTGCACCAGCAGGGTGGCCCGCCATTCGCTGAGGGCACCGGTTTCGAGTCGGGCGAGGGTGTGGGGCATTTCGTGGACCAACGCGATCGCGAATCCGAGATGTTTGTCGCCGCGGGAGGGTGCGTCCCGTCGAGCCAAGGCCACCTGGTTGGCAATGCCACGCCCTCGCTGCGCCATGGGCAATTCGGCCCTGGACGCCCGGATCGAGGTGTTCAGATCCGCGGTGACCCGAGCCTGCGTTGCCGCACACACGGCCTTGACTTCTTCCAGCGCGCCCAACACGTCGATCCGAGCGGCATCGTCGAGATCCCGATCCCACTGCCGCAGGGCGGCGGCTATCTCCGCAAGATTCACCCCGACCCCCCGACTGTCGAATCCCCCCGGATCGAACATGTGTTCTAGTCTAACCGTCGTTCGTACGACAAGCAAGACCGAATCGGCGAACAGTGAAGGTGGCAGGGAACTTTCGCGAAGGTGACTACACCGCACCGACCATGCGCATGGCGAGGTCGGCGTAGAGATCGGCGACGACCTCGGGCTCGGAGTAGGCGCCGGCGGGGAACCAGCGGCAGATGTCGACGCAGAGCGACATGAGTGCGAGCGTGACACCTTCGGCGTCCGGTACTGTGAATTCGCCTGTTGTCACCCCTGCTTCGACAGCGGACCGGACGAGTCGAGTGATCTTGCGGCGCAACGTAACGACGTCGCGGTAGTGCTCGGGCGTGAGGGCGTTGAGCTCGTATTGAACGACACGCGCCTGGGCGTGGTGGGTGGCCTGCCAGATGGCGAAGGCGTGAATGAGGGCTTGCAGGCGAACGGACGGCCCCTCGTCGGGCAGATCTGCGTCGGTCAGGGCTTCGAGTGTCTCGGTGTGCCCCTCGAAGCTGATTGCGAACAGCAGCTCTTCCTTGGATCGGTAGTGGGGATACATCGCGGCCGGGCTCATGTCGAGACGCGAGGCGATCTCTCGGGTGGTGGTGCCGCCGTAGCCGCTGGCAGCGAAGGCGTCGACCGCGGCGGCGCGAATCCTGGCGGCAGCCTTGGAGGGGCTGATCACCGGGTTCGGTGATTGGCTCATGTCTGTCTCCATCGTCGGCTGGTCGCGGTTGACATTACCGCGCCGCACCTTCAATATAAGCAACTGCTTAGAAAATAAGCGAGTGCTTACAATCCAGTTTCGAGTTCGAATTCGAGAAGGAGCGGTCATGCGACGCACCCTGTACGGCCCCGATCATGAGGCATTCCGCGAGTCGGCCCGTGAGTTCGTGAACCGCAACATCACGCCGGTGGCCGAGAAGCTGATTGAGCAGCGCTTCATCGACCGCGAGATCTGGCTCGAAGCCGGGCGCGCAGGCTTTCTCGGCCTCGAGGTCCCGGAAGCGTACGGCGGAAGCGAGGCCGGAGACTACCGTTTTAATGCGGTTCTCGCCGAAGAACTTTCGCGGGCGAGTGCTGCCGTGTCGTCAAGCTTCGGTATTCATGCCGACGTCGTGGCGCCGTACCTCGTACAGCTCACGACAGAGGAGCAGAAGCAGCGCTGGCTGCCGAAGTTCTGCACCGGTGAACTGCTCACCGCCATCGGTATGACCGAGCCCTCCGGTGGTTCCGACCTCGCCTCGCTCAAGACCACTGCGGTCAAGGACGGCGACGACTGGATCATCAACGGTTCCAAGACGTTCATCACCAACGGCTACAACGCCGACCTCGTGATCGTCGCGGCGCGTACCAGCCCGGAGAAGAAGTCCAAGGGCATCACCCTGTTCGCCGTCGAAACGGGTATGGAGGGCTTCGAACGCGGCCGCAAGCTCGACAAGGTCGGCCAGCACGAGTCGGACACCGCGGAACTGTTCTTCGAGAACGTGCGTGTGCCGTCGGCCAACATCATCGGTGAGATCGACCGCGGATTCATCCACATGATGGAGATGCTTCCACAGGAACGCGTCGGTGCCGCCGTCTCGAACATCGCGCATGCGGCGCCTATCCTCGAGGAGACCATCCAGTACGCCAAGGAGCGCAAGGCCTTCGGCCAGCCCATCGGCTCGCTGCAGTGGAACAAATTCCTCCTTGCCGATCTCGTCACCCGCGTGGAGGTGACCCAGGCGTACGTGGACAACTGCGTTGCCGCCCATGCCGACGGCGAATTGACCGCGGTGGATGCTGCGAAGGCGAAGTGGTGGACCGCGCAGGTGCAGAACGAGGTTCTCGATCACTGCGTCCAACTGCACGGCGGCTACGGCTTCATGACCGAGTACCGTGCTGCACGTGCATGGATGGATGCGCGTGTCACCAAGATCTGGGCGGGCTCCAACGAGATCATGAAGGAACTGATCGGCCGCGACCTCGGTCTCTGACCCGCACCACCCCGACGACGAAGGAGTCACCTCACCATGTCCGTACTCGACAAGTTCAGCCTGACCGATCGGGTGGTCGTCGTGACCGGCGCGTCGTCGGGTCTCGGGGTGTCGTTCGCGAAGGCGGCAGCGGAGGCCGGCGCCGACGTGGTGCTCGCCGCGCGACGCACGGATCGTCTCGAGGAGACGGCCGCGCTCGTGCGGGCGGCGGGCCGGGAAGCATTGTCGGTTGCGACGGATGTTGCAGACCCGGCTCAGGCGCAGAACATGATCGACGCCGCGATGGAGAAGTTCGGACGCGTCGACGTGCTCGTCAACAATGCCGGTGTCGGCACCGCTGTTCCCGCTACACGTGAGACGCCCGAGCAGTTCCGTCAGGTCATCGACATCAACCTGAACGGTTCCTACTGGGCGGCGCAGGCGGCAGGCAAGGTGATGAAGCCGGGCAGTTCGATCGTGAACATCTCCAGTGTTCTCGGCCTCACGACGGCGGGTCTCCCGCAGGCCGCATACGCCGCGAGCAAGGCGGGAGTCATCGGGCTCACGCGGGATCTCGCGCAGCAGTGGGGTGCGCGAAAGGGGATTCGGGTGAACGCCGTAGCCCCGGGTTTCTTCGAGAGCGAGATGACGGCGCAGTACCGGGAGGGCTACCTCGATTCGATGAAGCCGCGCCTGGTTCTGGGTCGTCTCGGCGATCCCGAGGAGCTTGCCGCCACCGTTATCTGGCTGGCTTCGGACGCTGCCGGGTACGTCACGGGTCAGACTATTGCCGTGGACGGCGGGATCACGATCACCTGACGCGTCCACTTGGGTGTCGCGACGGTGCTGGCGTATAAGTAGGAAATGACCACCCGTACCGCCCATGACGACTGGGACGATCAAGCTGTCCCGTCGATGGCGGCCACCGAGCTGCTGCGGGAGCCCCCGGCCACCGTCCGGGGGGCCCGCACGCGGGCCGCTCTGGTGGCGGCTGCACGCACGGTGTTCGAACGCTCGGGCTACCTCGATGCCCGGCTCACCGACATCACGAAAGAGGCGAACTGCTCGACGGGTTCGTTCTATACCTACTTCGACAACAAAGAGCAGGTGTTCGCTGCCGTTCTCGAGGTGGCGCAGGAAGACATGATGCATCCGGGAATGCAGCGGGTACAGGACACCGACGACCCGTACGCGGTGCTGGAGGCAAGTAACCGCGCCTACCTGGAGGCGTACCGTCGCAACGCCAAACTGATGGGCTTGCTCGAGCAGGTCGCCCATATCGACGCCGCGTTCGCGGACCTGCGACGACGACGTGCGGAAGCCTTCATCGTCCGCAATGCGCGCGGTATCGCGGAACTGCAGGCTCGGGGCATCGCGGACAAGAAGCTGGACCCGATGCTGGCGTCCCGGGCTTTGTCGGGAATGGTCAGCCGGCTCGCGTACAGCGTGTTCGTGGCGAACGAGAACGACGGCACTCCGGCCGAATTCGACGACGTCGTGTACACCCTTACCCGAATCTGGGCGAACGCACTCCGCTTCCCCGACGTCACCTGAACCCGACGCCGAATTCGGCTATTGTCGTGCAAGGCTGGGGCCCCAGTCGTCCCCTAGGAGGTATCTCGTGCAGTGTGCGCAGAAGGTCGCCATCGTCACCGGTGGTGGAGGCGGAATAGGTGGCGCACTCTCCGAACGGCTCGCAGCCGAAGGTGCTCGGGTGGTCGTGACGGACCTCGACGAGAATTCGGCAGCCGCGGTAGCGGATCGGATCAATGCAGCGCGTCCGGGTGCCGCCGTCGCCGTGGGCGCCGATGTCTCGGACGAAACCCGGATCGCGGCCCTCATCGAGACGGCGGAACGAGAATTCGGGCCGGTGGATCTATATTGTGCGAATGCCGGAGTCGCTGCCGGCAATGACCTCGAGCCCGACGAAGCAGTGTGGGACCTCGCGTTCGACGTGAACGTGCGCGCTCATATCCGCGCCGCCCGACTGTTGATCCCCGGCTGGATCGAACGAGGGGAAGGCTACTTCATCAGCACCGCCTCTGCGGCCGGACTGCTCACGCAGATAGGGTCCGCCCCCTACTCGGTGACCAAGCACGCGGCCGTCGGATTCGCCGAATGGCTCTCGGTCACCTACGGAGACAAGGGTATCCGCGTCAGCTGTCTCTGCCCCATGGGTGTGAACACCAAGCTTCTGGCCGACGACGCAGCACTGTCCGAGACAGCCGCACGGGCAGTCACGACTGCGGGTGCCGTCCTGGAACCGGCCGAGGTGGCCGAATGTGTGCTTGCCGCAATCGAAACGGAACAATTCCTGATCCTGCCGCATCCCGAGGTTCTCGAGATGTACCGGCACAAGGGGGCTGATTACGACCGTTGGATCCGCGGGATGCAACGCTACCAGGCAACGCTCCTCGCCCAGCGGTCCTGACACTCCGTTGGTGATGAGGGAAGCACGCGATACCGTTCGACTACATAGAACAACGAGCACGGAGGAAACTAGTGAGCCAGGAACGTAGAACTGCCATCGTCACGGGGTCGGCGCGAGGAATCGGCGCGGCCGTCGCCAAGCGGCTGGCGAGTGACGGACACGCTGTGGCGGTACTCGACCTCGACGAATCCGCCTGTGCGGCAACCGTCGATGCCATCAAGGCGGCCGGCGGCGAGGCCCTGGGCGTGGGCGCCAACGTTGCCGACGAGGAGTCGGTGGCTGCGGCCGTCGAGCGGGTGGCCGCCGAATTGGGCGCCCCTACGATTCTGATCAACAACGCCGGAATCACCCGCGACAACTTGCTGTTCAAGATGTCCGTAGACGACTGGGACGCCGTTGTGAACGTCCATCTTCGCGGCGCATTCCTCATGTCGCGCGCGGTGCAGAAATATATGGTGGACGCAAAGTTCGGCCGTATCGTGAACCTGTCGAGCACGTCCGCGCTCGGTAACCGGGGGCAGGTCAACTACTCCGCGGCCAAGGCCGGCATGCAGGGCTTCACCAAGACCCTGGCGATCGAACTGGGCAAGTTCGGCGTCACCGCCAATGCCATCGCTCCGGGCTTCATCGAAACCGAGATGACCGCGGCCACCGCCGAGCGCATGGGTGTCGGATTCGAGGACTTCAAGAAGGCTTCCGCGGCCCAGATCCCGGTGAACCGAGTCGGTCAGCCGGAGGACATCGCCCACACCGCGTCGTTCTTCGTGAGCGAAGGTGCCGGGTTCGTCTCCGGCCAGGTGGTCTACGTGGCAGGCGGACCCAAGGACTGACCGCGGGAACGACTGCTAACTGCCGTCGTTCTGCTTCTTCGCGTGCAGCTCCTCGAGGTTGCGTCGCAGGACGTCCTCGGTGTTCTTGACGGCCGTTTCGACGAACGGTTCGACAACGAGCCCGAGCGCCCTGCCGGCCAGACCCGCGGGGAGCTTGTACGCGAAGTCGACGCTGAGTTCGGTCTTGTCGGCGCCCAGCGCCGCGAAGCTCCAGGTGGAGGAATTGGCGGCGCTATCGAGTGATGCCAGCGTGATCACCCGGTGCTGCTCCCACTCGGTCACTTCGAGCCGTGACCGCAAAGTGGTCGGTCCGATACGTATCGCAGCGTTGAATCTCGACCCGAGTCCCTGATCGAACTCGCCGATCGGAGAGAATTCCGAGACGCCGAACATCCAGTCGGGAACTGTCCTGTAATCGTCGATGTACGCGAACGCGACGCCGATCGGTACGGCGGTGATCGCGGAATGACGGACGTGGATCATCGGATGGTCCCTGGCTCTCTGTGGGAGAAGTCTGTCGATCTGCCGACCTTGTTCAACCCTAGTCGCTCGGTGACGTGATCAAGGTAGAGGGCAGGTATCACTCGAACCTGCCATCCCGCCGCCCCTCGGCACATCGTGACCTCGATTCCGCTGCGGGGACGACGCGGTTCCGGCAGACTCGCCCCCGGGGGTGTGAGCCACGACACGTGCGCAGACGATCGGCGCTCCGTACTCACACCGAACCGCAGCGACATCCTCGCGGGCGCGAGGATCTGATCGAGGAGTGCGCGTGAAGACGAAAGCAGCAGTGATCAAGGGCGTAGGCATGCCGTGGGAGATCGAGGAGATCGACCTCGGAGATCCGGTGGCCGGCGAAGTGCAGATTCGGCTGGCGGCATCCGGGTTGTGCCATTCGGACGAGCACCTGCGCACGGGCGCCACACCGCTGCCGTCCTTCCCGGTTCTCGGCGGGCACGAGGGTGCCGGTGTGGTCACCAAGGTCGGTCCCGGGGTGTCGAACCTCGCGGAGGGCGACCACGTCGTGCTGGCGTTCATCCCGGCGTGCGGGCGGTGTCGTTCCTGCGCGAAGGGGCTGCAGAACATTTGCGACATGGGCGCCGGATTGCTCACCGGTCAGGCGATCGCGGACGGCGGTTACCGGGTGACCCTCGACGGCGCGCCCGTTCTGCAGATGTGCCTTCTCGGCACGTTCGCGCCGTATGTGACCGTCAACGAGGCATCCGTCATCAAGATCGAGAACGACATACCGCTCGACAAGGCGGCACTGCTGGGGTGCGGTGTCTCGACGGGGTGGGGATCGGCCACCGCGATCGGCGGAACGAAGGTGGGTGACACGGTGGTGGTCATCGGCGTCGGCGGCGTCGGTATCAACTCCGTGCAGGGTGCGGTGAGCGCCGGAGCGCGCTTCGTTGTCGCCATCGACCCGGTGGAGTTCAAGCGCCAGAAGGCCAAAGAGTTCGGCGCCACGCACGCGTTCGCGTCCATCGAGGAAGCGGCGGCGACGATCGGGGAAATCACCTGGGGCAGGATGGCCGACGTCACCATCATCACCGTCGGCGAGATCGAGGGCGAGATGATCCAGCCCGCGATGAGTATCACCGGCAAGGGCTGTCAGGTGGTGGTGACCGGCATGGGAAGTGCAATGGACACCCAGGTCACCCTCAGTCTCTTCGAGCTGACGCTGCTGCAGAAACGCTTGCAGGGCGCGATCTTCGGTGGTGTCGGTCCGCGGTCGCAGATTCCGGCACTACTCGACCACTACCGCAGCGGCGCCCTCAAGCTGGACGAGTTGGTGACCAGGACCTACCGGCTCGACCAGGTCAACGAGGGTTACCAGGACATGCTCGACGGAAAGAACCTGCGCGGACTGATCGTGTACACGGACGACGACTACTGATCCACCGGCACGCTCTACCGTAGGACCCATGACGGTAGAGGGCGCCGAGCGCCGCACTTCTTGGCGCGAGTACCCCGACCAGGGGCTGTCGAGGGTTCTTTCGGCAGCCCTTGCGGCGTTCGTCGAGAAGGGCTACGACGGCGCGTCGATCCGTGAGATCGCGTCACGGGCGGGACTGTCGGTTCCCGGTCTGTACCACCACTACCCGTCCAAGCAGGCACTGCTGGTGGGGCTCACCAATGCGGTGATGCGCGAGCTCCTCGACCGCAGTCGCGCAGCGGTCGAGGAGGCCGGCCCCACACCTGGGGAGCGGTTCGACGCGGTGGTGGAGTCGCTGCTGCGGTTCCACATGTACCGCCGTGAACAGGCGTTCGTCGCGTCTCGGGAGACGCGGAGCATGGAGCCCACGAGCAGGCAGGCGTACATCGCGTTGCGCGACGAGCAACAGCAGATGCTCGACGACATCGTGCGCGAGGGTGTGACAGCCGGCCTGTTCCGGACTCCGTTTCCCGAGGATGCAAGTCGAGCGGTCGTCACGATGTGCGTCGCGGTGTCCACCTGGTACCGCGAGGACGGCCCCCTGTCTCCGGACGAATTGGTGGAGCGCTACCTGGTGATTGCCCGGAGCACCGTAGGTGCCGTCGACTGACCCTTGACCCGCGTGGACTCCTGTGGAATGGTCGACTCCACTTCGACCGAGCGAGTGATCGGTCGGTACCGGAGCGATCGATGTACTGGAGGTAGTTGTGGCGATCGATTTGTCCTATTCGCCCGAGGTGACGGCGCTGGTCGAGAAGACCAGGGCGTTCACCCGTGACGTGGTGCTGCCCATCGAGGACGAGCACGGCGGTGACATCAACGTCGCCGGCGGCGACGCGCTGCGCGTCGAACTGCAGAAGGCCGCCAAGGAGGCCGGTGTCTTCGCCCCGCATGCCCCGATCGAGTACGGCGGACACGGGCTGAACATGACCGACCGGGCGCCGGTGTTCGAAGAGGCGGGCTACTCGCTCTTCGGTCCCACGGCGCTGAATATCGGTGCGCCCGACGAGGGCAACGTTCACATGCTTGCGCACATCGCCAGCGCCGACCAGAAGGAGCAGTTCCTCGCTCCCCTCGCGCACGGTGACGTGCGGTCCGCCTTCGCCATGACCGAACCGGCGCCCGGCGCGGGATCCGACCCGTCGGCGCTGACCACCCGCGCCGAGAAGGTGTCCGGCGGCTGGAAGATCAACGGTCACAAGTACTTCATCACCGGAGCCGACGGCGCCGGATTCTTCATCATCTTCGCCCGCACCGCGGGACATCCGGGTGACCGGGGCGGCGCGACGATGTTCCTCTCGCCCGCGGACGCCCCCGGCCTGAAGGTGGGCCGGCACATCGACACCCTCGACAAGGCGATGATCGGCGGCCACTGCGAGGTGTTCTTCGAGGACCTGTTCGTGCCCGACAGCGGAGTCCTCGGCGAGGTGGACCAGGGCTTCGCCTACGCGCAGGTCCGACTGGGTCCGGCCCGCATGACCCACGTGATGCGTTGGCTCGGGGCCGCGAGGCGCGGCCACGACGTCGCTGTCGCGCACGTCGCGCAGCGCGAGGGTTTCGGCGGCAAGCTGGGCGATCTGGGCATGGTCCAGAAGATGGTTGCGGACAACGAGATCGACATCGCCGCCACCCGCGCCCTCCTCACGCACGCCTGCTGGGAACTCGATCAGGGCGGTCACGCAAGCAACTCCACCTCCATCGCCAAGACGTACGCCGCGGAGGCGATCTTCCGGATCGTCGACCGCTCGATCCAGATGTGTGGTGGTCTCGGCGTCTCCGGTGACCTGCCGCTCGCCCGCCTGTCCCGCGAGGTCCGCCCGTTCCGGGTGTACGACGGACCATCCGAGGTGCATCGCTGGGCCATCGCCAAGCGCGTCGTGGGAGCGGCGAAGAAGGCAGCGCGGGAGGCCGGCGCATGACGGAACATCGCGGGCTCGATCTCGTTGCCCTGCAGAAGTTTCTGACCGAAACAGGGGTTCCGCTCCAAGGTGACCTGCGCGCCGAGCTGATCTCGGGTGGCAAGTCGAATCTCACGTACGCCATCTTCGACGACTCCTCGCGGTGGGTGCTGCGAAGGCCGCCCACCGCGGGGCTCACACCCTCGGCGCACGACGTGGCCCGCGAATTCCGGATCACGTCGGCGCTGCAGGGCACGGAAGTTCCCGTTGCCGCCACCGTGGTGCTGTGCGAGGACAACAGCGTGATGGGTGCTCCCTTCACCGTCGTCGAGCATGTGTCCGGGCAGGTCATCCGGACGCAGTCGGAACTCGATGCACTCTCGGATGAGGAGATCGACTCGTGCGTCACCGAATTGGTACGTGTGATCGGTGCCCTCCACAACGTGGATTACAAGGCCGTGGGGCTCGGTGAGTTCGGGCGCCCCGACGGATACGTATCCCGCCAGGTCAAGCTGTGGGCGAGTCAGTGGAGCCGGGTCAAGACGGAAGATTCCACCGACGTCGATCGCCTGCATGCCGCGTTGGCGGACCTCATTCCGGCACAGTCGGAAGCGTCGATCGTGCACGGTGACTACCGCATCGACAACACGATCCTTGCGTCCGGCGACGTGAGCAAGGTGGCGGCAGTGGTGGACTGGGAGTTGTCGACTCTCGGTGATCCGCTGACCGACGTCGCACTGATGTGTGTGTACCGCGATCCGGCATTCGACAAGGTTCTCGGTGAGGCGGCGGCCTGGACGAGCCCGCGTATGCCGTCGGCCGACGATCTTGCCCAGCGCTACACCGTGGCGTCCGGCCGCGAGCTCACGAACTGGAATTTCTACCTGGCGCTGGCCAACTTCAAGCTGGCCGTGATCGCCCAGGGAATCCACCACAGGTACCTCGCAGGAGCCACCGTCGGTGAGGGCTTCGACAAGGCGGGCGACTCGGTGCCCGAGCTCGTCGCGGCGGGTCTGCGAGCACTGAAAGGACAGGCCGCGTGAGCAGGACGGCGCTGATCACCGGTGCGTCCCGGGGAATCGGACTCGGCATTTCCACTCGACTCGCAGAACAGGGATACGGGCTGACGATCAATGCACGCGATCCCGAGCGGCTCGAGGTCGTGGCTGCAGACCTGCGTGCGGCGGGCGCCAAGGACGTCGTCGTGGTAGCCGGAGACCTGTCCGACGAGGAGTCGGCAGGTCGTCTCGTCGACGCTCACTCCGAACGGTTCGGTTCGATGACTGCGCTGGTCCTCAACGCGGGAGTGGGTATGGCCGGAAGCATCGGGGAGTACCCGGCACGGCGCTTCGACAAGAGCATCGACGTCAACCTCAAGGCCCCGTTCGTCCTTCTGCAGAAGTCGCTGCCCCTCCTGCGGTCGGGAGCGGCGGAGAATCCGGGCCGAGGTGCCAAGGTGATCGCACTGGCGTCCATCACCGGTGTGTACGCCGAAGCAGGCCTGGCCGTCTACGGCGCCACCAAGGCAGCACTGATTTCGCTGGCCGAGACTCTCAACGTGGAGGAGTCGGGGAACGGTGTCATCGCGACAGCGCTCGCTCCGGCATACGTCGACACCGACATGGCTGCCTGGATTCACGACAAGATCCCGCCCGAGACGATGATCGAGGTGGCAGACATCGTCGAACTCGTCGATTCGCTGCTCCGACTGTCGTCGCGTGCGGTGGTGCCGAAGATCGTCGTCGGCCGAGCCGGAACGGACGGATACCGCGCGTAGGTGTCAGTCCGCGTCCGCGTCGGCGTCCGCGTCGGTGTCGGCGTCGGCGTCGGCCTTTTCCTCCCCACGCTTGCGTAAAAAGTTGAAGCCGGGGACGCCCTGGATTGCCGCTCGCACATTTTTGACCTCCTCGAGAAGCTGGTGGATCTCGGGAGAGACGGTGTCCATGGTGGCGAGAATCGGCATCAACGACTCCATGCGGAGCGTGAGTTCGGGCAAGTGGTTGACCAACCCGATGGCTGCGTGGACCTCGTGCTGGGAGAGGTCCTCGACGAATTGTTTCGCGGCCGGTGCCGCCCGCTCGGCCAGCGGTTCGTAGAGTTCGACGAGATTCTGCGCGGTCTCGGACGTGCGGGCAGCGCTCATCACGACCATCGCGGCACCCTCGGCCACCGCATCCGCTCTGGACACCACTGTCTCGGCGTTCTCGCTGATCTCCTCGATGCGAGCGATCAGTACTTCCACCCGGTCGAGGAGAATGCTGATCCGGCCGGGGAGCGAGATGAGGAGATCGGTGGCCCCGATCGACCAGCGCGCAACTTCGGCGACGGTGCGGACCAGGCCACGGGGAGCGAACGGTACGAGAGCCATTGGTTCATCCTGCCCGAGGTTGCCGACAGGCCGGGCCCGGTTCGCCAACCGCCGTCGCCGAATGTGACATCGGTGCACTCGAAGTGAACGAATGTGACATTCGGCGACGATGACGGGACGCGATCTCACGTTCCGGTGAGCGCGGACGTTTACCTTTCAGAGCACGTACACCTGAAAGGATGGCCACCGTGAATGCCGTACGAGCAGCACACACCGTCACCGATTCGCCGATCGGGCCGCTGACGCTGGTGAGCGTCGAGGGGGTTCTGAGCGGGATCTACATGGCGGAGCATCGGCATCAGCCCGATCCCGGGACGTTCGGTGCACGCCATTCCGAAGGTTTCGATGAGGCTCGACGGCAGCTCGTGGAGTATTTCGACGGCGAGCGTACCCACTTCTCCGTTGCCCTCGCTCTTCGCGGTACCCCGTTTCAGCGGAGGGTGTGGGGGGCGCTGCAGACCATCCCGTACGGCGAGACGTGGACGTACCGGCAGTTGGCGGAGGCCGTCGGCAGCCCCACTTCGGTGCGCGCTGTGGCGGCCGCGAACGGCAGGAACCCCGTCAGCATCATCGTCCCGTGCCATCGGGTGATCGGAAGCAACGGCAGCCTCACAGGCTATGCGGGTGGGCTCGAACGGAAGCGGTTCCTCCTCGACCGTGAGGCCACCACGGCAGGAATCCGGCCGAGCCGATGCGGCTGACACCGTTCGAGGACGTCGTGGCCGCGCACGGACCCACCGTCCTGCGGGTATGCCGGGCTGTCGTCGGCCCCGTCGATGCGGAGGATGCGTGGTCCGAGACATTCCTGGCTGCGATGCGTGCATATCCCGATCTGCGTCCGGGCAGCAATATCGAGGCCTGGCTGGTGACCATCGCGCACCGGAAAGCTCTCGACCACATACGGGCCCGCGACCGGCGGGCCGTGCCGACGGACGACGTTCCCGAGCGGACCACGAACCGTGGCGTGCCGGGCAGTTCCGACGTCGAATTGTGGCAGGCGGTGGGTGCGCTGCCGATGAAGCAGCGGGCAGCGGTGGCCTATCACTACCTCGCCGGCCTGCCCTACGCCGACGTCGCCGAGATCCTGGGCAATTCCCCGGATGCGGCGAGGCGGGCAGCGGCCGACGGTATCGCGGCGCTACGGAAGACGTACTTGATCTCGGTGAATGGAGAATCCCGATGAACACCATTCCGGACATCGCCTGGCCGTTGTCTGCCCCCGACCCGGAGACCGAACAGCGACTGCGTGAACGCCTCGTTGTCGACGCCGACGCCGCCGGGGTACTCGACGTCGCATACCGCATCGTCGAGACGCCCGTGGGACCGCTTCTGCTCGCGGCCACAGAACGGGGCGTGGTCCGTGTGGCGTTCGAGCGGGAGGGACACGACGCGGTGCTGCAGGCACTGGCCGATCGGATCAGCCCGCGGATACTGCACGCACCGGCCAGACTGGACGAGACGGCACGCGAGATCGACGAGTATTTCCGTGGTGAGCGCATCCGATTCGACGTTCCCCTGGACTTTCGTCTCGCCAAGGGATTTCGACGTGAAGTGCTGTCCCACCTTCCCGAGATCGTCTACGGCCACACGGCCAGTTATGCCGCGATCGCGGAAGTAACGGGAAGTCCGCGCGCAATTCGTGCGGTCGGCACCGCGTGTGCCACCAACCCGTTACCGGTAGTTGTGCCGTGCCACCGGGTGATCCGCAGCGACGGCGCGATGGGACGGTACGTGGGCGGCCCCGAGGCGAAATCCCTCCTGCTCACGTTGGAATCGGCGGCATGACGGCCGGACTCGACGACCGATGAGAATCCGGTTGCCGTACCGTGGCCCCTTCAGCCACGCACCGCTGTGGGGTGCACTTCGCGCGCACACTGTTGCCGGACTCGAGCGGCACGACGTCGTCACCGGAACGCACACCCGCGTCGTGAACGCACGGCACGGACCCGCGCTGGTGTCCGTCGGGCGGCCGGCAGCACACCACGTGGAGGCGCATCTGACCGCGCACCCGGATGACGTGGAGGCGCTGACCGCCGCGGTCCGGCGCTGGCTCGACCTCGACGCCGACCCGTCGTCGATCGACACCGCGCTGAGTCGACACGCGGTGCTGGCACCGTTGGTGCAGGCGAGGCCCGGACTGCGGAGGCTCGGGAGTGTCGACGGCTTCGAGACAGCGGTTCTCACGGTTCTGGGCCAACAGGTTTCGCTCGCGATGGCACGCACGTTCGGTGCCCGGCTGGTGGCCTCCTACGGACGGCCGGTCCACCACGGGTTCGTCGCATTCCCCGATCCGAAGACGCTCGCGGTGCGCTCGCCCGAGGAGATCCGGGGGGCCATCGGGCTCACCGGGGCGCGGGCGCGCACAGTGCAGGCGCTGGCGCAGGCCGCTGCAGACGGGCTGAGGCTGGGTGCGGATACGGATCCCACCGCGTTCCGGGCCGGCCTGCTAGCGCTCCCCGGGATCGGACCGTGGACGGCGGACTATCTCGCCGTCCGGGTCCTGGGCGACCCGGACGCCTTCACACCCGACGACCTCGTGCTCAAACGGGCGCTGGGAGTCGGCACCGGAAGGGCGGCCTCCGCACTCGCCGAGGCTTGGCGTCCGTGGCGGGCGTACGCGCTGTTCCACCTGTGGACAGCCGAGGCCTACTAGTCTTTTGCCGTGGCCAAGGAGGAAGGCCACCAGATCGCCTTACCGATGTCGTGAGACAGGGCCGGGACGAGAATGCTGCGCACGATGATGGTGTCGAGCAGCACACCGAACGCGACGGCGAACCCGATCTCGGCGAGGAAGACCAGCGGCAGCACCCCGAGCACCGCGAACGTTGCCGCGAGCACGACCCCCGCCGAGGTGATGACCCCACCGGTCACCGCCAGTCCGCGTAACACGCCGGACCTGGTGCCGTACTGCAGTGTTTCCTCACGTACCCGCGTCATCAGGAAGATGTTGTAGTCGATACCCAGCGCCACCAGGAACACGAACGAGAACAACGGGAACGCCGGGTCCGCGTTGGCGAAGTGGAACACGTGCGTGAAGAAGAATCCGCTGACGCCGAGAGTGGCGGCGAACGAGAGCACCACCGTGGCGACGAGGATGATCGGGGCGAGGAGCGCACGCAGCAGGACGGCGAGCACGAGGAAGATGACCACGAGGACGATCGGGATGATGAGATTTCGATCGTGCACCGACTCCGCCTGCACGTCGAGAGTGGTAGCTGAGGTGCCGCCGACGAGAGCGTCGGCGTCCGGGACCGCGTGCACTGCTTCGCGGAGTCGCTCGACGGTCGCGAGAGCCTCGGGAGAATCGTAGGAGTCGGCCAGCGTCGCGTTGATCACCATCCGCCCGTCGATCGGTGCGGCGGCGAGGAAATCGGGTGCGCAGGCCGATCGCCCGGCCGCCGCCGCGACCGCCTCGGGGTTGCTTTTGACGATCGCCGACAGCTTCTCGATATCGACCTGGGGGCACACCGATCCGGGTTCCTTCGACACCCCGTCGACGGCGCTCACCGCATCGATCACGGACTGGGTCTGTGCTTCGTCGGTGACGATCACTGCGGGCGCACCGGCACCCGGGTCGAACTTGGACTCGTAGAGTTCCTGTCCCACGACCGCGTCGGGACGGTTGGTGAAGCTTTCCGACGCGGTGAGACCGTCGGTTTTCAAGCTCCCGATGCCGGCCGCGAACAGCAACGCGAGCAGTACCGTCGCACCGATCCAGAGCGGGCGGGCCCGGCTTCCGACCGCGGCGGCGATCTTGCCCCACATTCCATGCGTGGTGAGGTCCGCTGTCTCGTCGACCTCGGGCTTGCGCGGCCAGAACACCCACCGCCCTGCCGCCGACAGCGCCACGGGAAGGAAGGTCATCATGACCAGATACGTGCAGGCGATCCCGATTGCGGCGACCGGGCCGAGGCTCTTGTTGGAGTTCAACTCGGAGAACATCAGACACAGGAGTCCGAGGATGACGGTGACCGCGGAGGCGGTGATGGCCGGGGCGGACTCGCGCCACGCCCTGGTCATCGCATCGAACCGGTTGGGATGGAAGTGCAGTTCTTCCCGATATCGGGCGATGAGTAGCAGCGCGTAGTCGGTACCCGCACCGATGACCAGTACGAACAGGATTCCCTGGCTCTGTCCGGTGAGTGTGAGGATCTCGGCCTTGGCGAGGAAGTAGATGACCATGGAGGCCAGTCCGAGGGCGAGTAGGGCCGAGAACAACGGGAAGATCCACAGGATCGGAGACCGGTAGACCACCAGCAGAATCAGGATCACGACGAGCAGGGCGGCACCGAGCAGAGCTCCGTCGAGTCCGGCGAACGCGTCGATGAACGCCACCAGCAGGCCGCCCGGACCCGCCGGCAGCACTTCGACCTCGCTCGAGGCCTTCTCGGCCGTCGCGAGCACGTTCTCCTCGGTTGCGGCGAGAACGTCGCCGGTCACACCGGTCCCGTTGTCTTTGGCGATCAGCGGAACGAACACGGACGCCGTGGTGCCGTCCTCGGAGAACTGGGTCGGCGACATGCCCTCGGCGTCCACGCCCTCGATTGCGGCAATGTCGTCACGGGCCTGCGCAATGGCAGTTTTGTCCTGCTCGGTGAGCGTGGAATCGCGGTGGAAGAGGACGAATCCCGGAATGGTCTCGACCGTGAGGAACTTGGCCGACTCCTCGGCAACAATCGTGGATTCGGCCGAGGTCGACAGGTAGGAGGCGTTGTCGTTCTTCTGAACTTCGGTGAGCTTGCCCTGGAAGGTACCCCCGGCACCGCCGGCGAAAAAAGTGATGACCGCGATCGCGACGATGGTGAACACCGGCCAACGACGCCTGCGCGCAATGTCCCCGCCCGTGCTCGATCCCGTCGAATCCACCTTCGTCATGGTTCTCCTCGGCCACCCCACCAGCAGTGCGTCCCAGTACACCACGCAGGGCTGACGAGCGACACCGAAAATCGGGGCGTCAGGTCTCTTCGGAGGGTTCCGCGTAGCAGTCACGGACCGCGACATCCATCGGGAAACGCACTTTCGTGTTGCCGAACAACAAGCGGGTGGCCACGTCCACCGCGGCGAGGATGTGGGTGGTGGCGGACTCGGGATCGCGGGTGTGCACCATGACCTCGTCGTGCTGGAAGAAGACGAGTTCGCTGTCGGGGTCGCCGGCCACCCGGCGCCGCAGGTCGGCCAGCACGCACAGTGCCCACTCGGCCGCCGTGGCCTGGACCACGAAGTTCCGGGTGAACCGTCCGCGTGAGTGTGCATCGCCGGACGACCAGAAGTCGGGCGCCGGCGGTGGACATGCCCGGCCCAGCCACGAGTGCACCACTTCGCCCCGTTCACCGGCGCGGGCCGCCCGCTCCACATATTCGACAGCCACGGGAAAGCGTGTGCGCAGCGTCGTCAGCAACGAGCGGGCCTCTCCCGCGGTGGCGCCGTACAACACTCCGAGAATGGCCACCTTGGCCTTGGCGCGGTCGCCGTCGAAGGTCTCCGCGGCCACCGGGGCGTACAGATCGTCGGTACCCGCGGCAGCGACCATCCGGGCGTCGCCGGACATGGCGGCCAGGATGCGGGGCTCGAGCTGGCCGGCGTCGGCGATGACGAACGTATGACCGGGGTCGGCGATCACACTCGACCGCAGCGGTTTCGGAATCTGAAGTGCGCCGCCGCCACGGCTCGCCCAGCGACCGGACACGACGCCACCGGGAACGTAGACGGGCCGGAACCGGTTGTCGCGGACCCAACTCTCGAGCCACTGCCAGCCGTTGGTGCTGAACAACTTGGACAGATCCCGGTGGTGCAGGAGCAGCGGCACGGCGGGGTGATCGACCTCGAGCAGTAGGTGTTTGCGGGTCGACGCGAGTTCGATGCCCTCGCGGCGGAATGCGTCGATCACCTCGACGTGCGAGGCGGGGTTGATGGTGCGGCCGAACGCGGCGCCGATGTCGGTCGAGACCTCGCCGATGCGCTGGGGCAGGTCGTATCCGGACGGTCGCGGACCGAGCGCATCCTCGAGAAAGGCCCGATGCGCATCCTCGGAGAACGGCAGCCCGTCGAAACTCATCTCCGCGGCGGCGAGCGCACCGGCCGACTCGGCGGCCACGAGTAGATCGAGTCCGGCGCCGCCACTGCCGATCACCGCACGCTGCCGGGCGAAATCGGCGACCACCTGCTGCGGATCTGCGACGGGTGCGGCATCGAAAAGCCCGGGACGCTCGTCGACCGACTCCTCCGTAGCGGGTGCCGGCTCACCGGACCGCATGCTCAGAATCGCGTCGGTCAGCGCAAGGTCGTGGCAGCGGCCGATCCGGACACCGGCACGCAGCAGTGCCGGATATACCGTGGGCGTCCGAGTCCAGACCCACCGCGGATGTTCCGCGGCCTCGATTTCCGCCACGGTCGCCACGAGGTCGGGGTGGCGGACCGAAGCGCCGAGCGGTCGACCGTCGACGTCGGTCCGGACCATGGTCACCTCACGGGTCGCGCCGTCTGCGCCACCCGGAATCACCACCACTCTCACGTCGGCCAGTGTGCCTCGCGGTGCCGACAAAGCAGCAATCCGCACTAAGCTGAAGGCACACGCATCACATGCTTCTCGCTGGAAGGAGGGGCATTTTATGAATACCATCCGCGAGTTCGAAGAGGTGGTCACGGACAAGGTGGTGACCGGACTGCACGGAATCCTCGCCGATTACCAGCGCCGCGGGATCGGTGTCTCCGAGCTCGGCGACCCCGACGACTGGGCGGCCCGCATTCTCGAGGCAGTGCCCGTTTCTCATCCGTGGTGGGAGCAGTTCGGAGAGTTCTGGTCGGAGACCGGGTCCTGAGTTACACCTTGACAGCCGCCGTGTGCCCCCTGTGCTCCCGGTGCAGTCCCTTGTGGTCATAGATCTTGGTGATCACGGCACCGAAGACCAGGCCGATGAGGAGGCCCGCGAAGGTCATCCACACCGCGTGCAGCAGGCCCGCGTCGCCGCCACCGCCGAAGAACAGGATGTCGCGCACACCCAGATAGATCTGGTGCATGGGTTCGAACTCGCCGAGCCACGTGTACAGCCGCGGCGCAGCCTCGAGCGGGATGGTTCCGCCGGACGACGGCAATGCCAGCACGACGAAGATCAGCAGGTTGATGAGCAGTCCCAGGTTGCCGAACGCAGCCATGACGGACATGGCCGTGATGCCCACCGCGGCGATCGCGAAGGCGCCGTACTCCCACAGCGCGAGCGTATTGCCGATCGGCAGGCCCAGTGCGGAGCTGATCCACAGATAGAGGGCGGAGACGACCAACCCGATCACAACCATCACCGCCCACTTGATCAGCAAGGTGTGGAATCGCGAGAGCGGCACCGCCTCGTTGGAGAGATACACCGGGCCCACCTCGGTGGGGGTGAATCCGAGCATGCCGTCGATGAGAGTGCCGGCGATGGTGGCGCCGGTGAACCCGGCGAGGACCAGCAGGAGCGCGTAATAGAACGCGGCCAAGCCGTAGCCCGTGCCGTCCGGGAGCGGGTTGTACGGAACCGTCCGCACGTCGATCGGGGTCTCGAGAAGAAGTTGACCGGCCCCCGACAACGTCAGGTCGGGCGAGGTAGCCAACTGTTCGGTGACCTGCTTGACGAGCTGTTCTCCCAGCGCCTTGTTCGCGGTCTCCATCGCCTTCGCCCCGACAGTCGAAACGATGTTGGCGCCGATCGTCCCCGCGCGCGGATTGGTGTAGACGGTGATCACCGGGCGCTCCACGTCGCCCGCGACGACACTCGCCTGCGCCAGGATGAAGGTGCGTTTCGTGAAGTCGCTGGGGATCACGATCGCACCGTAGATGTCGGCGCTGTCGAGTGCGCTCTGCGCCTGGGCAATCCCCATCTCCCGTAGCTCGATCTTGTTCGGGTCGACGCCGTCGACCAGGCCTGCCGCGATCTCGTCTCCGAGGTTCCGCCGCTGCACCGGATCCGAGTTCGGCACCGTATCGCCCTCATCCGAATTGACGAGGGCGATCGGGAAATTGTTGAGATTCTTTGTCGGATCGAGCATCCCGTACATGTACAGCCCCGCCAGCAGCGACATGACGATGCAGACGAGGAGCAGGGGGGCGATCCAGAAGCGGGGTGTACGGAGCACCCTCCACTTGTCTGCACCGCTGGTGTCGTGCGCCATGTCCCCTCGCATCCTGCCTTGTGGTCACCGGGCCGACCCCAGGATCGACCAGCCGGATAAAGCCTAGGCGGTGGGCCGGGAATCTCGCCTCAGCGCGCGGCGGTGACCTCGAACCAGGCGTCGAGCGTGTTGTCGTCCTCCGGTGCGCTGCTGGGTAAGCGACGCGTGAGCATAGCTGTTGCAACCGAATGTGACTGGACGACGATGGCCGGACTATCGAGATACGCAATCGACTCAGCCTGTGCTATCCAACTTCTGCAATCGCTGGTGTGCGGCGCACAGTAAGGTGACTGACCGGTGGGGGCTGGGCGCCGGCCTCACATGCCCGAGCCGCCGACCAGGAGAGACCGTTGACGAATCTGTTGCTGCTGCTGCTGATCGTTGTCGTGATCGTGGGCATCGTGCTGATCCTGCGGAATCGGGCCGGGAAGAACTCCGTTCCTGCTGCCAGGGTCGATCCGCTCGCCGACTACCCGGAGGTCTACGACCCGTACAAGATCGGAGTCGGCGACATCATCACGTACGCCGGAATCGATCACGTCGTGCGCGGAACCATCACCCTCGACGAAGAGGGATACATCTGGCACGAACACCTCCTGGACGGGTCGACCGGTCAGCGATGGCTGACCGTCGAGAACGACGAGGGCAACCTCGACATGACTCTGTGGATGCGCCGCGAGGGCACGGGGCTCGAACCGAACGGTGACGTGATCCTCGACGACAGGGTGCACCGGCAGATCGAGCGCGGCACCGCCGCGTTCACCGCGGAAGGCACCACCGGAACCGCACCCCAGGGCATCGTCGACTACGCAGACTACGAGACGGCCGACAAGACCGGCCTGCTGTCCTTCGAGCGCTGGGCGCGGACGCAGTCGTGGGAGGTCTCCACGGGCCGCGCCGTCACGCGCGGTGAACTCACCGTGATCCATTCCGGTCCGCCGCAGTGACACTGCACGTCCTCGACGTCGAGTCGCGCGATGTGACGGCCGAGGCGCTCGGTCTTGTCGTGAACGCCGAAATGCCGCTTCCGCTGGCCGAACTCACCATCGTGCACGGTGACGACGCGGTCACGCTGGGAATTCTGGGGGCGTCGCACGCGGTGACGGCGTCTGTCGCGGGCAGCCGGATCACCGAACAGGTGTCGTGCGACGCGATCCGGGCCGGCGGCAGGCCACTGCCGGGATCCGACAGTGCGAGCGGGTACCGGTTCGACTCGATCATCGACACCGTCGACCGCACCCACCTCGAGCAGACCGCCGACTGGCTGCGGCGCCAGGCCACCGAGGTGGACGGGTGGATCTGCGGGGCGTTCCCCGGCGACCACACCGCACTGACCGCGCTCACGGCGACACGTGAATGTGCGGGCGGATGGGCCTGGCAGAGCTGGCATCTGTATCCGGGGGACAAGGGTGGGGTGATCGTGAGGACTCGAAGCAGGTGGCAGCCGTGACCCGGTTCAGTGTGCGCGTGCGGCTCGCCCCGATGCTGCTCCTGGTCTCGGCCGCGACCGCGTGCGGCGGCGGCGTCCGCGACTACATCGCCGACACCTACGCCCTGCAGAACACCGCAGGCGACGCGAAGACGTACACGTCGAACGACCCGGTGGGTCCGACCGTCTCGAGCATCGTCGCCGAGGAGGAACCGGCGGCGCGGAAGGCCGACGGCGGCAGCGAGTACCTACGCTACGACGACGACATCGTCACGGTCAGCGCCCGCCCGGGTGGTGGCAGCCTCGTCCGCGTCGAAGACATCGACGGACGCTATCGAAGCGGTGGATTCGCTTATCTGGGGCCGGGTTTCAACCCCGGTTCGCCGGCGGGTGGCGCGAGCGGCAGCGGCGGATCCGGAAGCGCGAAATGACAGAGAACACTCGAGTCGGGAGAAGTG
>NZ_JBAQEO010000497.1:0-1644 GCF_049286785.1 Rhodococcus sp. (in: high G+C Gram-positive bacteria)
AGTCGGCATCGAGCGTCTACGTTCTCGCTTGCGTGGACCGCACTCAGGCGGTCATCCAGCGATCAACATAGAAACGGCCGCCCCACCAATGACACATACTGCGCACGCCGCCGCGTCCGGAGCAGGATCCTGCACGGGGATCTGCTCAGTCATTATCCCGTCGGCGCAGCGGTTCGCCGGGGGGCTGGTACTCAGGCGGGTGAATTCGCCAGCCCGCCGGTACAGGCCCAAGCTGGTCAGGACGTGCGGCGGGATCGTGCTGCGACAGCCATCCGTAGCCACGTGCGACGACTACGGGACAGGCGAAGCGATCGATGAACGGCGTGTGAAACCACGCTCTCAGCCACCAAGGAGCATCGGTCAAGTCAAACTGCGCCCCGTAGCCGCCGGGCGGGCTATTCCAACCCTCCAGTCTTCGTGTCCTACCGAAGATGCTCACCCTTCCAGACTGCCTCATCGCGTGATGGGCCACCACGCAATTGATTCCGGCGACTGGGCTACCGGTGAGGGATCCGCTTACGGGGTTCGCCAATCGTTTTCGAACCGCCGGCTGAAAGCGGAGATCGATCCCACTGGTGGTTCGGCTTGCGGGAACCGTGAGTGGCTGGCCCGTGGACGGGGATGATGGGGAAATGAGTACCCGCGGAACCGTGCGAAATTGGGACCCTCAATCGAGATCGGGTGTCATAGATTCGTCCCAGACCCCGGGTGGCTGTTGGCTACCCTCCGCCGCAATCGAGAGGAAAGACGCCTTCGAACTCAGTGTCGGCGATCTGATCGACTTCGAGTGGAAGCAATCCGCCGCAGAAGCTCCGAAAGACCTGCGGTACCAAGCGACACAGGCGTGGCCTCAACCACCGGTGCCGCGAAAGCCTAGGTGGCGACTCAACCTCAATGCCGACGATGCCACCGACGCGCCGACTCATTTCGTCAAGGCGTGCCGTGCAGTCGGCCGGGATACTCAGTGCTTCAGCGAATTCGACAAGTACAGCTCACTCATGTGGACAATAGAAGACACCACGGACGAGATCCCGGCATGGACGATCGGACTCAATGCCGTCGAGACCCGGACCGACGGTGCCGACATTCCAAGCGGATTCGGATTCGGCCTCCCATACGAGACAGACGTTGAGACCGCGACGGCCGAGATTGCCGAGGCAGTTCAGGACTGGCTCTCAGGGTACGAGTTCGTCCTGTGGCCCGTGTCGAGCCGCAGCCCCTTGCTGCTTTTCAAGCCCGACGTCCGGGATGGAAACGCCGTCTGGATCGACCGCGCCAACGACTCGGTCACTTGTCCGATCGGTGAGCTCTGCACACTGCGTGGTCAACTCCAGTGATACACCGGCTGCTGCGATCGAGCGCTCGGTTTCGATAGCACACCGGAATCCCCGTAGGGCTTGCCGTGCAGCGTGGGGATCCGCTTGCGGTGTTCGTCTGTACTACGGCGCGGATCAGGGGGGTGACGGTCCCGGCTTCGAGGACGTGCTCGAGTCCCGTCCAGATGGCGCGTTCCTGCCGGCGCCCGATGAATCCGACGACGGGTCCGGCGAGGTGGGCGATGCCCGGCACGGTGATCTGCCAGTCCCACTGGAACCGGGTGCCGCTCGCGATGGGCTCGCATTTCACCTGCCCGGTAGCGACGGC